>DASXOK010000556.1:0-10678 GCA_036494425.1 Pseudolabrys sp. | reverse complement strand
GGCGACGACGGGCCGCCGACGCCGGCATTGCCGACGAGCACATCGAGGCGGGCGTAGCGCTCGTTCAGCGCCAGCGCCAGGCGCGCGATGCCGTCCATGTCCTTGATGTCGAGCGGCACCAATGTGATCGAGCCGCCGGCGGCCGTGATCTTGTCGTCGAGCTCTTCCAGAGCGCCGATGGTGCGGGCGACCGCGACGATATGCGCGCCGGCTTGTGCCAGCTCGAGCGCGAGCGCAGCGCCAATGCCGCGCGACGCGCCGGTGACGAGCGCGATTTTGTCGGTGAGGGGTTTGGGGGCGTCGGCCATTTGCTCTGCGTCATGCCCGGCCTTGTGCCGGGCATCCACGTTGACAAAAAACGAGTTTGCTTAAATCGCTTCGGCCAGCAGCGAAAGCTGCCGCGGCGAGGAATCCTGCCCGCCCAGGTCGGTGAGCGGCGTCGGATAGTCGCCGGTGAAGCAGTGGTCGGTGAACTGCGGGCGCAGGGGGTCGCGCACCATGCCCATGGCGCGATAGATGCCAGCGACCGAGAGGAAGGCGAGCGAGTCGGCGCCAATGAAGGAGCGCATGCCTTCGAGGTCGTGGGTCGCGGCAAGCAGCTTGTCGCGTTCAGGCGTGTCGATGCCGTAATAGTCCGGGTGCGTGATCGGCGGCGAGGCGATGCGGAAGTGCACTTCCTTGGCGCCGGCGTCGCGCATCATCTGCGCGATCTTGCGCGAGGTGGTGCCGCGCACGATCGAATCGTCGACCAGGACGATGCGCTTTCCCTTCACCACCGCGCGGTTGGCGGAATGCTTCAGGCGCACGCCCTGATCGCGGATCGCCTGCGTCGGCTGGATGAAGGTGCGGCCGACATAGTGGTTGCGGATGATGCCGAGCTCGTAGGGGATGCCGGATTCCTGCGCAAAGCCGATCGCCGCCGGCACGCCGGAGTCGGGCACCGGCACGATCACGTCGGCCGCGGCCGGCGATTCACGTGCGAGCTCGTTACCCATTGCCTTGCGCACGTCATAGACATGGCGGCCGCCGACGATGGAGTCGGGCCGCGCGAAATAGATGTATTCGAAGATGCAGGGCCGCGCCTGAACCGGCGGGAAGGGCTTGTGCGACTGGAAGCCGTCCTCGTCGAAGACGACGACTTCGCCGTTCTCCACGTCGCGCACATATTGGGCGCCGATGATGTCGAGCGCGCAGGTCTCCGAGGCGAGGATCGGGCAACCGTCGAGCTTGCCGATCACCAGCGGGCGGATGCCGAGCGGATCGCGGGCGCCGACCAGCTTCTTGTTGGTGAGGCCGACGAAAGCGTAAGCGCCCTCGAGCTGGCGCAGGCCCTCGATGAAGCGGTCGACAAAACGGTTGCGGGCCGAGCGCGCGACCAGATGCAGGATCACCTCGGTGTCGGTGGTCGACTGCATCATGGCGCCGGCGCTGACCAGGTCGCGCCTGAGCTTGATGCCGTTGGTGAGGTTGCCGTTGTGGCCGATGGCGAAGCCGCCGGCGTTGAGCTCTGCGAACAGCGGCTGCACGTTGCGCAGGATGGTCTCGCCGGTGGTCGAATAGCGCACGTGGCCGATGGCGGTGGTGCCGGGGAGCCGGTCGATCACCTCCCGCCGCGAGAACGTATCGCCGACCAGGCCGAGCCGGCGCTCGGAGTGGAAGCGCTTGCCGTCGAAGGAGACGATGCCGGCTGCTTCCTGGCCGCGGTGCTGGAGCGCGTGCAGGCCGAGCGCCGTGATCGCGGAGGCGTCGGGGTGCCCGAAGATGCCGAAAACCCCGCATTCCTCGCGGAGGCGGTCGGCATCCGGATTATCAGCGGGGGCCGTCGCCTCGAGGGTCTGCGGGGGATTTTGCATTATCGGCTTCCGGTCAATTGGGCCTGCGTCGTGGGCGCCCGGAGTTCCGAGCGCTGATCGGGGGGCGCATCCGGCGCATCCTGATCTTCGGGCTTCTGCTTCTTCAGCCTCTTCAAGATGGTGCTTTCGGGGTCGTCCGGCAACATGGACATCAGCCATTGTCCCGTACTTTGCAGCACGACCCGCGACTTGGCGTTCTGCACCCAGGAGGGCTGCGCCTTGGTGGGAACCAGCCAGGCGAAGAAGAGGAAGGCGACGACGACGATGATGAGGCCGCGGCCGAGCCCGAACAGGAAGCCGAGGGTGCGGTCAAGCGCGCCGACCCGGCTGTCGAGCACCATATCGGAAATGCGCACGGTGATGATCGAGACGATCAGCAGCGTCAGCAGGAACACGCCGCCGACCGTGACGGCGGTCGCCACCATGTCGCTGTTGACGTACTGCTTCGCCATCGGCAGCAGCTTTGCGTAGGAATAGAGCGTCACCAGCGCGGCGATGCCCCAGGCCGCGATCGACAGGATCTCGCGCATGAAGCCGCGGATCATGGCGAGCAGGCCGGAAATCAGCATCACCACGAGAAGAAGGATGTCGAGCAGCGTGATCGGCATCGAACTCATGCACTCCGCGGATGGGCGCGACCCAGACCTTGCATAGCGGGCCAACCGGCGGACCATGCAGACGGCGAATCCGGAACCGTTTCTGCAGCGCCGGAACAGGGCAGCAATGTCGGCCTTAAGTGCTTAATTTTAAGCCCATTTTATGGTCGCGCCGGCGGACGCTGGAAGCCGCCGCGCCAGGCGATTTTGACGCCCCGTGTATAGCGGGGCATCACGGTGCCGTCACCCGTCTTCTCCATCGGATTTGCCGCGAACACCCCGATTTCCGCGGGCGGCGATGTCGGCGACGAGGCTCGTCAGGCTGCCGATGTCGCTGATCGAAAGGCCCGGGTCGCCGGCCTCGGCGCGCGCCGCTTCCGGCACCACCGCGCGGGCAAAGCCCAGTTTGGCAGCTTCCTTCAGGCGCGCCGCGGATTGCGCCACCGGGCGCACCGCGCCCGAGAGTGAGACTTCGCCGAAATAGACGGCGTCGGACGGTAACGGAGAATTGGCCAGCGACGAGACCAGCGCGGCGGCGGCGGCGAGATCGGCCGCCGGCTCGTGGATGCGCAGGCCTCCGGCCACGTTGAGATAGACGTCGTGCCCGCCGAGCCGCACGCCGCAATGCGCTTCCAATACCGCCAGCACCATCGACAGCCGGCTCGGGTCCCAGCCGACCACGGCCCGGCGCGGGGTGCCGAGCGAGGAGGGCGCCACCAGCGCCTGCATTTCAACGAGCACAGGACGCGTCCCTTCGATGCCGGCGAAGACGGCCGTGCCCGGCTGGCCGAGGTCGCGCTCCGACAGGAACAACTCGGAAGGATTCGTCACCTCGCACAGGCCCAGGCCGGTCATCTCGAAGACGCCGATCTCGTCGGTCGGGCCGAAGCGGTTCTTCACTGCGCGCAAGATGCGGAATTGATGCGAGCCTTCGCCCTCGAAGGAGAGCACCGCATCGACCATGTGCTCGACCACCCGCGGACCGGCGATCTGCCCGTCCTTGGTGACGTGGCCGACCAGGATCACCGCCGCGCCGGACTTCTTCGCGAAACGGATGAGCGCCTGCGCCGAGCCGCGCACCTGTGTCACCGTGCCAGGTGCCGATTCGACCGTGTCGGTCCACATGGTCTGGATCGAATCAATGATGATGAGTCGCGGAATCTTGCCGTCAGAGACGGTTGCGAGGATGTCTTCAACCGAAGTCTCGGATGCGAGCTCCACCGGCGCGTCGCGCAGGCCGAGGCGCTCCGCGCGCAGCCGCACCTGGCCAATCGCTTCTTCACCCGAAATGTAAACAACGCGGTGCCCGGCGCGCGCCAGCGCCGCCGTAGTCTGGATCAGCAGTGTCGATTTGCCGATGCCGGGATCGCCGCCGACCAGCAGCACCGAGCCGCGGACGAAGCCGCCGCCGGTGACACGGTCGAGCTCGCCGATGCCGCAAGGGAGGCGCGGGGCGTCATTCGCCTCGCCGGCCAGCGGCTCCAGGATGAAGGGACGGCCTTTGCCTGGCTTGCGGCCGGGGCCGGCGACGCGATCGGCACCTTCCTCCGAGAGCGTGTTCCACTCGCCACAGCCCTCGCACTTGCCCTGCCAGCGATTATAGGCCGAACCGCAGTTCTGGCAGACGAAGGAGAGGGTGCGGCGGGACATGGGCGGAGAATCGCTCTCGGTGTCGGGGCTCGACCCTAGTTTGGCACGGAGAACATTACAAGAACATTATCGGGCCGAGGGGCGCACGTCCAATGTCGCATTGCAGCAATATGCTCATGCGATAGCATTCGCTGACCTGCTCGCGACGATTGCCGGGAATACAGGGTGTGCATTCGTCATGGAAGCGCAATTGGCCGGCCGATACCGGGCCTGGATGTGGCTGCTTCTGTTGCCGACGTTCGGAGTCGGCACTCTGGGCCTATGGCCTATTCGCTGCGCTGGCCGCGGATCGTAGATGGGGAGGGGATCAGGCTGCGCAGCGGCCGCCAGGTGCCCTGGACCGCGATCAAGGGCCTCGGCGTGGTGAAGAGCCGGGTCGATGCCGAGGTCACGCGTCTCGCCATCCATTTCGAGGGCGGCGTCGCCCAGGTGCCGGTGGGTCTCTTCGACAATGGGCCGACGATCGCGAGCGAAATCCGCGCCAAGCTTCCGCAGTTGAAGCGGCATTGAGCGCGCACCGGTCAGCCTCGGTACACCCGGTGATAGCGCTGGCCCAAACTGGTGAGCACCTCGTAGCCGATGGTGCCGGCGGCGCTTGCCAGATCGTCCACCGTGATCTCGTCGCCGATCAGTGTCACCAGATCGCCGCGCCGCGCGGCCTTCTCAGGCAAGGCCGTGACGTCTATCGCCAGCAGGTCCATCGAGATGCGGCCGGCGATCGGGCAGCGCTTACCCGCGACGATGGCGTCGGCTCCCGGCGAGTCGTCGGAAGAACTCGCCGCGCGCAGATAGCCGTCGGCGTAGCCGACCGCGACCACAGCAATGCGCGCCGCGTGCCGGGCGGTCCAGGACGCGCCATAGCCGACGGTCTCGCCCTTCGCCACGGTGCGCACATGCACGATGCGCCCTTCCACGCGGATCGCCGCGCGCATCGGATTGCTGCGTCCCGGCGTCGGATTGACGCCGTAGAGTGCGACGCCCGGCCGCACGACGTCGCAGTGCGCCGCATTGCCGAGGAAGATGCCGGATGAATTGGCGAGCGAGGAGGGGATGCCGCGATAGAGCAGGCGCACGTCGCGGAAGAGCCTGATCTGCCGGTCGTTGAGCGGATGCTCCGGCGTTTCCGAGCATGCGAGATGGCTCATCAAGAGCGTGATGCCGTGGTTCTCCGCGCGGATGCGCGGCGCAAGTGCTGCGGCCTCGTTCGCCGAGATGCCGAGCCGGTTCATGCCGGTATCGACATGCAACGCGGCGCCGCCGCGCCATTGATGCGTGGCGCAGAACGCATCCCATTCCGCCAACTCGACGAGGCTGCCGATCACCGGCCGCGCATGCAGTTCGGCATAGGCCGATGAGGTGCCGGGCATCAATCCGTTGAGCACGTATATCGCCGGTTCGTCGGTCACGGCGCGCACCGCGCGCGCCTCCGCCAACTCGGCGACGAAGAACGTCCGACATCCGGCCAACGCGAGATGATGCGCGACCTTGGCGATGCCGCAGCCGTAAGCGTCCGCCTTGATCACCGCCGCGCACTCGGACGGCATCGCGCGGCGCGAAAGCGTGCGCCAATTATCCTCGATCGCGCCGAGATCGATGGTGAGCGTGCCCCCGGCCTCCGCCGCCGGCGGGCCGGCCGTGACGATACGCGCCGCCGGCTCGGTGTCCGGCGGCGTCAAGCCGTGTGGAGCTGCGGTTTCAGCCTCTGACATGACCTCGGTTTAGCCGCGCCGGCGTCTCACGTCCATCCGGCGTCAAATCCGCATTAGCCGAAACGGTCCGGCAAATGATCGCTGTGCGCCAGATTGCCGAACTTGGTGATCGCGCCGTCGAACTGCAATTCCACGGTGCCGGTCGGACCGTGACGCTGCTTGGCGACGATCACCTCGGCCTTGCCGCCGACCTTGTCCCCGTCGGCCAGCCATTGGGCGAATTTCTCGCGGTCGGATTCGAGCGGCTTGCGCATCACGTGGTAGTACTCTTCGCGATAGACGAAGAGCACCACGTCGGCGTCCTGCTCGATCGAGCCCGACTCGCGCAAGTCCGAGAGCTGCGGATGCTTGTCTTCGCGGCTTTCCACCTGGCGCGACAACTGCGACAGCGCGATCACCGGGACTTGCAGCTCTTTCGCCAGCGCCTTGAGCTTGGTGGTGATCTCGGTGATCTCCTGCACGCGGTTTTCCGAACCGCGTTTGGACGAGCCCGACAGCAGTTGCAGATAGTCGATCACCAGGAGATCGAGGCCGCGCTGGCGCTTGAGCCTGCGTGCGCGCGCCGCGAGTTGCGCGATCGAGATGCCGCCGGTCTCGTCGACGTAGAGCGGCAGCTTCTGCAGGCGGATCGAATAGTCTTTGATCTTCTCGAATTCGGCTTCGCTGATGCCGCCGCGCCGGATCTGGTTGGACGGGATTTCCGTCTGCTCGGCGATGATACGCGTGGCGAGCTGTTCTGCCGACATTTCCAGCGAGAAGAAGCCGACGATGCCGCCGTTCGCGGTTTCGGTATGGCCGTCGGGCCGCACCTCGCCCGCCTGCCAGGCTTGGGCAACGTTGAAGGCGATGTTGGTGGCGAGCGAGGTCTTGCCCATGCCCGGACGTCCGGCGAGCACGATCAAGTCGGACTTCTGCAAGCCGCCCATGAGGCGATCGAGATCGTCGAGGCCGGTGGCGATGCCGGAGAGTTTGCCGTCGCGCTGGAACGCATGCGCCGCCATGTCGATGGCGGTGGTCATCGCCTGCGAGAACTTCTGGAAGCCGCCGTCGTAGCGGCCGCTCTCGGCGAGATCGAACAGCTTGCGCTCGGCGTCCTCGATCTGATTGCGCGGGGAGAAATCCACCGGCGCGTCGTAGGCGACGTTGACCATGTCCTCGCCGACCTGGATCAGCGAGCGGCGGATGAACAGGTCGTAGACGGTACGGCCGTAATCCTCCGAATTGATGATGGTCGTGGCTTCGGCGGCAAGGCGGGCGAGATATTGGGTCACCGACATGCCGCCGATGTCGATACCGGCATCGAGGAAGGTCTTCAGCGTGACCGGCGTCGCCAGCTTACCGGCGCGGATGAGCTCGCGCGCGAGACCGAAAATCTTCGTATGGATCGGTTCGAAGAAGTGTTCGGCATCCAGAAAGTCGGAAACACGATAGAATGCCTCGTTATTGACGAGGATTGCGCCCAACAGCGCTTGCTCCGCCTCGATATTGTGCGGTGCAGAGCGATAGAGCTGAGCAGGGGCTTCGACCTGCTTGCGGAGTGCCGAATCGATTGGTGACATGGAAATCTATGCTTACCTGTTAATTGTGGCATAGCACGAGCGATCATGGCCGCAGGGTCGGCTGCGCGTGTTTGCGCACGCAATTCACACAAACGAATCACGCCGGGAAGAACGGCCGCTTTTTGCTTGACCGAGAATTTGTCATTCCGGACTCGCGGCCTGAAGGCTGCGCCCCGGAATGACTGAGTATTACTCTCCCGCCAGCCGCAGCGGCGTGACGCTTCGGCTTTCGACGGCGCGCAGGCGCTGCTCCTCGCGCGCGATGTAGTCGCGCGTGATCGGCACAACACCCTGCTTCTTGGTGAGCTGAATCTGGAACACCATTACATTCTGCTCGCGGAACGACATTTCCGAGGCCGCGAGATAGAACTCCCACATGCGCACGAAACGCCGGTCGTAGATACGCTCGGCTTCCTCGCGATGGGCGAGGAACCGCTCACGCCAGGCCTTTAGCGTTTCGGCATAGTGCAGGCGCAGGATCTCGATGTCGCAGACCAACAGGCCGGATCGCTCCACGGCCGCCATCGTCTCCGAGACGGAAGGGATATAGCCGCCTGGGAAGATGTATTTGTTGATCCACGGATTGGTCACGCCCGGACCTTCCGAGCGACCGATCGAGTGCAACACCATCACGCCGTCATCCGCGAGAAGCTGCGCGCTCTTCTTGAAGAAGGTGTCGTAGTGACCGACACCGACGTGTTCGAACATGCCGACGGAGACGATGCGGTCGAACGGCCCCGGGGCGTCGCGGTAATCCTGCAGCTTGAAGCGGGCACGATCTGTCAGTCCCTTTTCCTGAGCGCGGGAATTGGCAATGCCGTGCTGCTCCTGCGAAAGGGTGACGCCGGTGACGTCGGCGCCGGTGACCTCGGCGAGGTAGAGGCCGAGCCCGCCCCAGCCGCAGCCGATGTCGAGCACCTGTAAACGTCGACCGGAGTTGCCGGGCTCCATCCTCAGCTTGGCCGCCAGGTGCCGTTTCTTGGCAAGCTGGGCGTCGTCGAGCGACTGGTCCGGCTCCTCGAAGTAGGCGCAGCTATATTGCCGGTCCGCGTCGAGGAAGAGGGAATAGAGCCGGCCGTCGAGATCGTAGTGATGCGCGACGTTGCGGCGCGAGCGCTGGCGCGGATTGAACTGCGCCAGACGCCGTCCGATGTAGCGCAGCATCCATTGCGGCCGTGCCCACTGCGGCAACTCGCTCTTCTGCCCGAGCGCGATCGCCAGCACATCCGCAATCGTGCCCTGCTCGACGACGAATGTTCCGTCCATGTAGGACTCCCCGAGTTTGAGTTCGGGGTCGAGCAACAGGCCCCAGATGGCGCTGTTGCTGGTCAGCCGCACGGCGACCGGCGTTCCGGTGCCGTCGCCGCAGGTAAAGGTCTTGCCGCTTGGTGTGGTGACTTTGAACGATCCCCGGCGAAGGTAGGTACTCAGAAGGAACTGAAGCAACCGGTCCATCGGGTGCCTCCTTGATACTTTGGTGGTCTGGACACGTAGTGGAATTCTACCTGCGCCAACGTGTCGCGTGATGATTTGTTTGTAGGTATTTAATCAAACTTCGGTGGCCTCAGCAATGCCACAATGCTGGGCGGCCGCCATGCATTTATGACGAGGGTCACAAGGGAAGTGTAATGCGCTATCAACGCCTTCGGGGGTGCCCCCGGGCCTCTGTGGGACGGGGCCGGCGTATGAAGACCTTAAAGGACAATGGGACAATGACGATATCGAACCGCGCCCTTGCACCGGCCGCGGCCGCCCTGGCGCTGATCTTCGCGGCTCCGGCCGCGGCCCAGGACAACTACGATCAGGGCAAGACGGGACCGCAGCTCTTCGCCTCGGATTGCGGCATCTGCCATGAATCGCCGCGAGGCCTGATGAAGACGGTCAGCCCCTCCGGGCTCACGAGCTTCCTGAGCGTGCACTACACCGCCAGCGGGGAGGTCGCCGCCCGCATCGCCGCCTATCTCACGAGCATCGATCAGGGCGCGCCTGCGGGAACGCCTGCACGCGCCCGTACGGCGAAGAAGCCGTAGGGCTGAACCGAGCACATCTGGGGGTAAGAGCGCCGGCGAGAAGAAGCCGAATGCCAAGGCTTCCGACGCCAAGGCTTCCGACGCAAAGACGTCGGACGCAAAGGCCGCCTACAGCGGAAAATCAGACAAGCCCTAAGTCCGTTTGAAACCGGCGCGACCTCTCCCTCCCCCCGCGCGCACTTGCGCGTGGCGGGGAGGGGTCGGGTGTGGGGGGCGAGTCGCTAAACGAATAAAGGTCTCCAAAAAAATCCCCCAATCCCCGCTCGCGTCGCTCCGGCGACGCGAGCCGACCCTCCTCGCCGCTGCGCGGGGGAGGGAAAAGGGGTGCCCGTCTCATTCTCAACCGATCACTAAGTGCGTCCGGTCGGCGGGCGCGATGCCTTCCCCATGTCGCAGGGGAAGGGCAATTTGCTGTGCCCAGGCGAAACCGGGCGCTCGACGCGGCTTACTCCTCGTCGCTCTTTTTCTTCTTGGCGCCCTTGGCCGGCTTCTTGGCCTCGTCCTCGGCGGGAGCGGCTTCGGCCTCCTCGGCCTCTTCCTCGTCGTCGCCGCCCGGCTCGAACATGGCTTCGGCGTTCGCCAGCGCGGCGGCGGCCTCTTCCTCGTCGTCGGTGCGGCGCGCGGTGACGTCCTCGCCGCGCCCGATGCGCTCGGCCTCGTCGGCGCTGCGGGCGACGATGACGGTGACCGCCACCTCGATCTCCGGATGCAGCGCCAGCGGCACCTTGTACTGGCCGATCGTCTTGATCGGCGCGTTGATCGCGACCTGGGCGCGCTCGACCTCGGCGCCGTCTTCATTGAGCAGGCGGGCGATGTCGCGGGTGGTCACCGAGCCGAAGAGCTGGCCGGATTCGCTCGCTTGGCGCAGCACGACGTAGCTCTTGCCGTCGATCTTCGAGGCGAGCTTGCCGGCCTCGCCCTTGCTCTCGAGATTGCGCTTCTCGAGCTCGGCCTTCATGCCGTCGAAACGGGCCTTGTTGTCGGCGCTGGCGCGCAAGGCCTTGCCGCGCGGCAGCAGGAAATTGCGGGCAAAGCCGTCTTTCACGCGCACGACGTCGCCCATCTGGCCGAGCTTGCCGACGCGTTCGAGCAGGATCACTTCCATTGTCGTCTCTCCTTCATCTTTAACTTTGCTGTTGGTGTGAACGTCGATTGATCTTTCGTGGTCAGGTTTTCGCCGGCGGCCCGCGCCGGCGCTTCACCCGCGCGCGCAAGCCGATGGCCGCGTCGACGAGGCCGAGGATGCAGAGCGCCAGCATCGGCCAGCCGAACACCAGCACC
>DASXOK010000555.1:0-2652 GCA_036494425.1 Pseudolabrys sp. | reverse complement strand
TTCGCTTCTGTAACGGGCCTCGACGAGTCAATCCCTCTTTTGCGTCGTGCCATTCGCCGGGGTCTTGCTTCTGTACGGGGTCGACGCTGAGGCCGCCGCCTGATGGGGTTTGAAGAGGATGAGGCCGGCCAAATCTAATCCGCGTGATCGGAGTGTCACTGCGAAGCGTGCGGTCTGACCTGATCCATCGTCCCGGCGAAGGGACGTCGCTTCGAGAAGGCCTGGTGTCGTAACCTGCCCGAAAACTGTGTGCGTCTCCCGGTTAAGCTGCCGCAGCGGCGGCGTTGAATGGTGTTCCGTTGACCAGCATCCGGTGCAGTATCACGGCAAGCTTGCGCGCGAGCGCCACCTTGGCCTTCTTCATCCCGCTGCGCCTGGCGATCCGCATCGCCCAACTCTTGAGCTGCGAGCAGCCCTTGATCGGCTTGATCAGCATGATGTGGGCGGCCTCATAGAGCGCCGTGCGCACCGTGGCATCGCCGATCTTGCTGATGCGGCCGGTCACGTCGGTCTGGCCGGATTGATACTTCCGCGGCGTCAGCCCGAAATGCGGTCCTACCCGTTTCGACGATTTGAAGCGCCCCGGATCGTCGATGGCGCTGGCATAGGTGAGCGCCACGATCGGGCCGACCGCCGGCGTCGACATCAACAGCCTGGCCTTGGCATCGCCGCGCGCGATCAACCGAACTTGCTTCTCGAAAGCCTTGAACTCGCGCAGGAGAACTGCGTGGACCGAAAGCAGCGCCTCCGCGATCGTCTCCAGGCTCGAATGGCCGGCCACCAACGCGCGGATCCGGCCGGCAAAGCGCTGTTGGGTTGTTTGCCCCACCTTGACCCCGAAGCCACGCAAGATACCGCGCAGACTATTCTCCACATCCTGGAGTTTGGATTGAATGAGCTTGCGCGCCGTCAGCACCGCCCGCGTTTCCTGCGCTCCGATCGACTTGCAATGGACCGGTCGGAACCAGCCAAGCCGCATCAACTGCGCTATCCCCCGCGCGTCATTGCGATCCGACTTCACCGGCATCGCCTTAAGGGCATCCCCCACGTGCCGCGTCTCCAACAGCTCCATCGCGAGTCCGGCTTTCTTCATCGCCATGTAAAGCCACTGCGACAGCGGCCCCGCTTCCAGCCCGATCCGTTCCAAGCGCAGCCCCAGGCAGCGGAGCCAGGCGACCAGCGCCTCAGGCTCGCTCGCAACCTTGCCTTCGCGAGCGATTTTGCCGGTCACATCGACAACACACACGCTTGAGCATTCCAATGACACGTCAATCCCTGCATAATAGTCCATGGTCGTCCCTCGACGATGCTTGGAGCGGGCTCCATGCCCGACTCCGTGACACCATCAGTTTGAGGGACGACCGCCTCCCCGCAAAGCAAGCCGCGAGCGAAGCGCGCCACCAAAAAGCGCCCTAGCGAGCGAGCGGCTTGCTTGGCGGCCGGGGCCCGTTACCCCATCTAATCCTTCGCCGTCATCAGGCTGGATAGAGGACTTTCACCTCCAAGCTGTCGATCATGCTCGGCACACAACAAAAGGCCCCGGAGCGATCCGGGGCCTTTCTCATCCCGTTGCCAAGCCGCTCAGTTCGGCTTGATCCCAGCCTCTTTCACTTCGTTCGCCATCCGGTCGACCTCGGCATTAAAGAATGCCGAGGTCTGCGGCGCGTCGCGGTCATCGGGCATATATCCGTCACGCTGGAGAACTCCCGAGACCGAAGGGTCTTTCAGCGCCTCGCGGATGGCGCCGTTGAGCTTCTGCACAAGCGGCGCCGGCATCTTGCCGGGGCCGAAGAACATGCCCCAGGAGCCGCGCGTTCCGAAGGCGGGAAGCACATCTTTCATCAGCGGCACATTGGGCAGCGGCGGGAACGGCTTGGTGCCGGTGAAGGCAATCGGGCGCACGCGGCCATCCTTCACCAGCCCCATCACCGACGGCGGCGTGACGAACATCATCTGCACGCTGCCGCTCAGGAGCCCGTTCATGACTTCGGACGCGCCTTTGTAGGGCACGTGCTCCATGGTGACGCCAGCGGTCTTCTCGAAATGCGCTGCCGCCAGATGCAGCTCGTTGCCGACGCCGGGCGAGCCATAGAAGATATGGTTCTTCTTGGCATAAGCGATGAACTCCGGCACGCTCTTGATCGGCGACTTCGCGTCGACCAGCATCAGGATGCCGTCGAGATCGCCGATGGACGCCAGCGGCGTGAGATCCTTGTGCAGGTCGTAGCCGAGGTTGAGATAAATATAGGGCGTCGGGGTGATCGACGAACTGGAGAACAGCAAGGTGTAGCCGTCAGGCACCGCCTGCGTCACGGCACGCGCGGCAATCGTTCCGTTGGCGCCAGTCCGATTCTCGACGATGAAGCTCTGGCCAAGGCTGAGGCTGAGCTGATGCGCGACGGTGCGCGCCTGAATGTCGGGGCCGCTGCCGGCGGCGTAGCCGACCAGAACGCGCACCGGATGATCGGGATATTGCTGCGCCTGGGCTGCGGTCAGGCACGATACGACAAGTGCGACGACGGAAAGGCTTCTCAACATACGTTATCCCCCTAGACACCGCCCGTCGGTTTTATGATGCGCGGCGTCCCGCGGGCACAGCGGATGCGTCTGCGGGATCGCCGGTCGAATTAGGCGGATGGTGCCCCTGGCCGG
>DASXOK010000554.1:0-7316 GCA_036494425.1 Pseudolabrys sp. | reverse complement strand
CGCTTCGACTTTCGCGAGATCACGCCGACGCGCGGCCGCCCCGCCTATGCCGGTCCGCGGCCGACGACCCTGCCCCGCCGCATCGCGCACAGCGGTGTGAGGCGGTAAGCCGCTCCCCGCTCAGCGTCCGGCAACCTTGTGCAATAGAGCTTCCGCATCGGGCGGCGCGGCATCGCCGGTCCAGGCGATGAACTGATCGGGCCGCACCAGGATCATGCGCTGACCGTAGGCCTCGCGGCCGCCACCGAAACTGTCGCGCAGCACTTTGAGCGGAATACTCAGCGATTTTGCCGCAAGTTCGATACGTTCGGCGTCCCCCGCCGGAGCATCGAAAGCCTGCAGCGTGAAGCCATGGCCCAATTCCTCGAACACATTGCGGCCCGACGACAAAGACTGCGGCGCGAGGTGATGCCCCGCGCGCGCGTCGAACAGATGTTGGCCGTGCGCACCGCTCTTGCCGTTCGGTGGACCGGCGACGACGGCTGAGCCTTCGTAATTCGGTTCATAGGCGTGCACACGCGTGCCCAGATCGCCCTCGCGCGCGGCCCAGGCCTTCTCGAACTCCGCCTTGTCACGCGCCGGATTATAGCGCGTCAAAAACTCGGCCTCGGCGCGCACGCGCGCGGCAATGAAATCGTTGGCCACGTCGCGGAACACCGGCTGGCGTTCCTCGGAATACGAATTCAACAGACCCTCACCGCCCCAGCCTTGCAGCTTGGCAGCGACCTTCCAGCCCAGGTTGATGGCGTCCTCGAGCCCGTTGTTCAATCCGAAGCCGCCATAGGGTGGATGGCTATGCGCTGCATCGCCGGCAATGAGCACGCGGCCGTCACGATACGTGTTCGCCACCGCGTTGCGCAGTTCCCAGAAGCCCGTGTAGTCGAACTCGACAGCGAACTCGGCGCCCACCGCCTTGAACAACGGGGCGCGGAAGTCGAAGCCTTCGCGCTTGGTGTCGCGCGCGATCGGCGCGTGGAAGAAGAAGCTTTCGCCGACGTCGATGCGGCCGAAGAACTGCCAATAGCCCTCGTAGTCCGGGTGCATGACACGGTAGGTCGATCGTCCGGGGAAGCGCTTGAGCAGTTCGTGCAACGCGCGTGAGCGGAAGACGACAAGCACCATGAACTTGTCGAAATCGGTGACTGTGCGTTCGATGTGCACCGCATCGCGGACCAGCGACCGAGCGCCGTCGCAGCCGACGACGTAGTCCGCTGTGAGGATGTCGCGGCCTTCTCCGCCCTCTTCCGCAATGGCGACACGCACCCCGTCCTCGTCCTGCGCGACATCGATCGCCGACCAGCCGAACAATTTCTTCACGTTTGGCGTCGTCGCGAGCTTCGCCCGCAACACGATCTCCATCTGATATTGCGGCAAGCGCTCGTTATCGGTGAAATAATAGGGCCGCACCAGCTCGCGCCCGGCCGGCGCGTGCCAGTATTCGCTCATCAGATTGCCGTAAGCGGTGATTTCGCCGATCGGATGCCCCGCCGGCATCAGCCGCGTCGCGCGCAACTCCTGTTCGATGCCCCACAGCGCGAAATGTTCGAGCGTGCGCTGGGTCAGGTTCTGACCCTTGGGGATGCGATGCATCTCCTTGCGCGTCTCAACGAGCGCACAATCGATGCCGCGCAGCCCGAGGCTGATGGCGAGCGCGACGCCGACGGGGCCTCCACCGACGATGATGACTTGATGACGCTTGTCCACGATGGCATTCCTGATCGAGACGATGGATGATCCGCGCGGCGGCCGTGTTAGCCTCTCGAAGGCCGCACAGAGAAATCGATAACGGTCCATAACGCAAGGTGGGAAACGTGAATATCACATTGGAATGGCGTCGTGCCGTCATATGCGCCGCCGTATTGGCGGCAGCACTCGCTCTTTCGCCGCAAGCAGGCGCCGACACCTATCCGAGCCGCGTCATCCGCATCATCGTGCCGTTTCCCGCCGGCGGCCTGAACGACAATGTCGCGCGCATCGTGCAGCCTTATCTGCAACAGAAGCTCGGACAGGCGGTGATCATCGACAACCGCCCCGGCGCCAGCGGCATCGTCGGCACCGAACTCGTCGCGAAGGCCCTGCCGGATGGATACACGCTGCTGATGGTGGCCTCCTCGCACACGGTGACGCCGGCGACCAATCCGAAGCTGCCCTACGATACGGAACACGACCTCGCCGCGGTTGGGCTTCTGGTGCGCGACCCGCTTTTGTTTGTGGTCGGCGATGCCGTGCAGGCGAAGACGCTCAAGGACCTCGTGGCGCTCGCCAAAGCGCAGCCAGGCAAGCTGACTTACGCGACGCCCGGGACCGACAGCCAGTCGCACTTCGTGACGGAACTGTTCAGCCTGCGCGCCGGCATCAAGATGCTGGAAGTGCCGTATCGCGGCGGCGCGCCGTCGGTGCTGTCGCTGATCTCGAACGAGACGCAGTTCGGCGTTCTCTCGACGCAACTCTCGGCGCCGCAGATCAAGGCGGGCAAGCTGCGCCCGCTCGCCTCCGGCGGCGACGAACGCAACAGCCATTTCCCGGACGTGCCGACGCTGCGCGAAGCCGGTTATCCGGATGTCGACGCCGTGCAATGGGTGGGCATGCTGGCGCCCGGCAAGACGCCGAAGGATGTCGTCGATAAGCTCAACGGCGCGTTGCGCGAGGCGCTGAGCACGGCGGACGTGAAGGAGAAGTTGGCACTGCAAGGCGTCACGGCGGCTCCAACCACTCCGGAGGAATTCCAGGGCATGATCTCATCGGAGATCAAGCAATGGCGCGACGTCGGCCGCGAAGCCGGCATCGCGCAGCACTAGACCTCTATCCGTCATCCTGAGGTGCGAGCGCAGCCAGCCTCGAAGGATGACGGCCTATGCACCAAACCGCTCTGCGCGGAAGGGCGCCGGATCGACGAAAGGCGGCTCGCCCGTCATCATCTCGGCAATCATGCGCCCGGTGGCGGGACCGAGCGTTAGGCCCCAATGCGCGTGGCCGATCGCCAGCCACAAGCCCGGCAGGCCCGGCGCGCGGCCGATCACCGGCCGCGAATCCGGAAACGATGGGCGCGCGCCCATCCAGGTGCGGTCGTCGGCGCGCTCGCCGATCGGAAACAGTTCGCGCACGCGCGGCATGATGCGGTCGAACTGCACCGGTGTCGGGGCTGCGTCGCGCGGCGCGAACTCGACGCCGCTGGTGATGCGCAGACCCATCTCCATCGGAGTGATGACATAGCCAGGCACGCCGTCGAGCACCGGCCGCGACAGGCCGGCATTGCCCTGCGCGCGGAAATGCCGATGATAGCCGCGCTTCACCGCGAGCGGCAGCCGCAAGCCATGCGACTCGAGCAACTCGCGCGACCACGGGCCGAGTGCGATGATGACCTCGGGCGCATCGAGAGCGCCCTCGTCCGTGTCGACGCGCCAGCGACTGCCGTTCCGATGCAGCGAGCGCGCATCGCCGTTGAGCGTGATGCCGCCCAGCGCCGCGAAGCGCGCCGCATAAGCGCGCGTGAGACCGTAAGGATTGCTCACGCTCGCCGCCTGCGCCCAGAACACGGCGTGCGGAAATACCGGCTTGAGCGACGGCTCGAGCGCCAGCGCACCGGCGGTGTCGAGCGTCTGCAACGGCAATCCAAACAGCGCGGCCATATCCAGCTCGCGCCGCAGCGCGCGGAAGCTCTTCTCGGTGCGATAGACTTTCAGCCAACCGGTCTTGCGCAGGTACTGCGTCGCGTCGGCCTCCGCCATCAGCGCCTCGTGCTCGGGCACGGCGTGCGAAAACAGCGGCCGGATCAGCCGCGCCGTCGCGGCGAGACGTGCGGGGCTCGACGCGGCGCGGAAGGCCAGCAGCCAGGGCGCGATCTGCGGCAGAAACGAGAGATGATAATTCGCCTCGCTGGCGCGCTTGAGCGCGATGCGCGCCAGCGCGCGGATGTCCGAGGGGAACGCCGGCGGAAAGATCGTGTTGCCTTCGATGATGCCCGCATTGCCGAACGAGGTCTGCTCGCCCACGCCGCCGCGGTCCACCAGCGCGACGCTCAAACCCCGCTTGGCAAGGTGTAGCGCGGTCGAGGTGCCCACCGTGCCGGCGCCGAGAACGATCGCATCGGTGCGTGCCATGCTGCTTCGCCTCCCCCGTTCGCGCCGTGCGGGCAGCCTTTTATATGGAACAGGTCGGGCTCAGGCGCTATGACGCTGCGGCCACACCGTGCCGGAGACGATTCATCCATGCCGATTCTGAATGGGCTGGCTGCCATTCTGGCGTGGCTCGGCCGGCAAGGTACGCGCGCGCTTGCGTGCTCGATCTTTCTCGGCCTCGCGGTTCCCTCGCTTGCCGCCTACGTGAAGCCCTATCTCGGCGAGACCGTCTTTGTCCTGCTGCTGTTTTCCTACCTGCGCACCGATCCGAACGCATTCCGCAGTTACCTGCGCGCGCCCGGCCTCGCAATTGTCGCCGCACTCTGGGTGATGCTGGCGCTGCCGCTGCTGTTCGGGACGATCTACAGCTTCATCGGCCTGCGTGCGGTTCCCGCGCTCTATACCATCATGATCCTGCATATCGCGATCGCGCCGATCACCTCCTCGGCCGCCTTCGCGGCGCTGATGGGCCTCGACGTCGCATTGTCGCTGATGACCCTGATCCTTGCGAGCGCGATCTCGCCGGTCACCACGGTTGCCTTCAGCTATTGGTTCCTCGGCACCTCGCTCTTCTCGCCGATCGAACTCGGCATCAAGCTGTTCTTGTTCTTCGCCGCCTCGGGCGTGGTGGCCTACGCCATCCGCCGAATCGCCGGACAACCGCGGATCGAGCGGCAGAAGGACGTGATCGACGGCTTGAATGTTCTCGCGGTTTTCGCCTTCGCCATCGCTGCGATGGACGGCGTGCCGAAAATGGTCATGGCGGACCCGCTGTTGGCGCTTGAATTGCTCGCGCTCATCGTGGTGGTGACCTGCGCCCTGGCTGGCGTCAGCGCGCTGCTCTTCATCCGCGCCGGCGCGAACCGCGCATTGGTGATCGCACTGCTCGCCGCGTTCCGTAACCTCGGGGTGGTCATGGCGGCCCTCGGCGCGGCGCTGCCGCACCTCGCCTGGCTTTATTTCGCTCTGGCTCAGTTCCCGATTTTTCTGATGCCCGCGCTCCTGAAGCCGCTGGCGCGGCGGCTTCAGGAAGCGTCAGCCAAAGCTTAGACCACCGCCGACAGCATTGACGTCGCCTGTGTCACGAGTTGCGACTGCATGCGCATCCACTGGTCGAACAGATTGTTCTGCGCGTTGCTGCTCTGACCCCCGGTGTTGTTGGCGTCGCCACCATCGGACGACGCGCTGCTCTTAGTCGGCGGCGTCGTCACGGTCATGGTGGTGCCGTCGGCGTAAGTGGTGGTGGTCGTCGTCGAGCCGTCCGGGCCGGTGGAGGTCGTGGTGGTCGCGCCGGTCGCGTCCGCCCCGCTTGTCGGATCCGAACCGCCACCGCCGCCCGAGCCGCCGGCCGCTCCCGCACCACCGCCGCCGTGATGGCCGCCATGATGCTTCGCGGCCTGGAGATCGCTGCCAGTGACGCTGCCGTCGCCGTTGGCGTCGAGCTTGTTAAACAGATTGTCCGCGCTGGTGGTATCGACCCCGGCGGCGCCGAGCCCGGTCTCGAATTCGCTCTTGCTGATCGAGCCGTCGCCGTTGGTGTCCAGTTGCGACATCAGCCCGCCGCCTTGGCCCGTGCCGCTCGCGCCCTGCCCTTGCAGCGACAGCAAAGCCGCGAGCGTGCCGCTCTGGAACGGCTGCGTGGTGCCGCTCGAAGCGCTGAGCGCGCTGGCGCCGTTTGACGATCCTCCGCTCGAGCCGGAGAGCCCGGAGATCATCTGCTCCAGGCTCGTGAGCGGATCGGCGCTCGTCGCCCCGGAGTTCGAGCCGGATTGAAAGAACGATTGTAGATACGATATCGCGCTTGAGGATGAGCTTACTGACGACATGACACAGTCCTCGAACCCGCCGGTGCCCCCGGCATCGATCGCCCCGCGCCCTGCATCGCAAGACGCGCGCCAGCGCGCGTGCCGCGCGAAAACCCGCGTGGTGCTTGACGTTTTCCACAGCGCCGCACGGCCCGGCGGCCGCGCAGGCGCGGCAAAGCCGGCAATTCCTGCCGCCCTCCGCGACGAAAATGCCGGGTGGAGAAGCCGTTTGGCCCGCGTTGCCCCGCAAGCCCACCCGTGTTACCCGGACGGCGTCTGGAGGCCTTAAGAACCATGCCCCGTCCGCTCATCATTTCGCCGTCGATCCTCTCGGCCGACTTCGCCAAACTGGGCGAGGACGTGCGCGCGATCGAGGCCGCAGGCGCCGACTGGATCCACGTCGATGTGATGGACGGGCATTTCGTCCCCAACATCTCGATCGGCCCCGTGGTCGTGCAGGCGCTGCGCCCGCACAGCAAGAAGACCTTCGACGTGCACCTGATGATCGCCCCCTGCGATCCCTATCTGGAGGCCTTCGCAAAGGCCGGCTCCGACATCATCACCGTGCATGTCGAAGCGGGCCCGCACATCCATCGCTCGTTGCAGGCGATCCGCGCGCTCGGCAAGAAGGCCGGCGTGACGCTCAATCCAGGCACGCCGGTGTCCACGCTGGAAAACGTCATCGACCTGGTCGATCTCGTGCTGGTGATGTCGGTCAACCCCGGCTTCGGCGGCCAGGCCTTCATCCCCGGCGCGCTCGACAAGATCGCACAAGTGCGCGCGCTCGTCGCCGGCCGTCCGATCGACATCGAGGTGGATGGCGGGGTGACGCCGGAGAACGCCGGCCGCATTGTCGCCGCCGGTGCCAATGTGCTGGTTGCCGGCTCCGCCGTGTTCAAGGGCGGCAACTACAAGGCCAATATCGACGCCATCCGCACCGCCGCCGCCAGCGTGCGCGGAGAAGCGGCGTGAAAACACCGTACGTCATTCCGGGACGCCGCGCAGCGGCGGGCCCGGAATCCATACTCCGCAGCGCTAGGGCTTATGGATTCCGGGCTCGCTGCGCTCGCGCCCCGGAATGACAGATTGAGAGTTTGACATGATCCCCCGCTATTCCCGCCCGGCCATGACCGCGATCTGGTCGCCGGAAACGAAATTCCGCATCTGGTTCGAGATCGAGGCGCATGCCGCTTCGGCCATGGCCGAGCTCGGCGTCATCCCCAAGGACGCCGCCGCCACGATCTGGGCCAAAGGCAAGGACGCGCAATTCGACGTCGCCCGCATCGACGCCATCGAGGCGGAGGTGAAGCATGACGTCATCGCTTTCCTCACGCATGTCTCCGAGATCGTCGGCCCCGAGGCGCGCTACATGCACTCCGGCATGACCTCGTCG
>DASXOK010000553.1:0-14302 GCA_036494425.1 Pseudolabrys sp. | reverse complement strand
CCTCTCCCCGCACACCGAACTCGGGTTCACCCGAGTTCGGTCACGTCACATTGGCCGAAGTCGGAAATATCCGACTTCGGCTGCGGGGAGAGGTGAAAGCAAGCACTTTTAATCTCCATTTACGTTACTTCGCGGTTTCATCCGGCCGCGTATTAAAGCCCATTATTATCGCACCGCATTAAGGGTGCGGGGCTTGCCATGGGCTTGCTGTTGAGACGGGCGGCGCTGTTCGTCGCCATCGTGCTGGTGTGGGCGCTGCTCACGGCGGCCATCGCGCATTCGGCTACGCGCGAGATCGTGCCGATGCCGGGCTTCGCCCCGGGCACCATCATCGTGAAGACCGGCGAGCGCCGGCTCTATTTCGTGCTCGACGGCTTTAATGCGCTGCGCTTCCCCGTCGGCGTCGGCAAAGCAGGCCAGCGCTGGACCGGCATCGCCCGCATCGAAGGCAAATATGTGCGCCCGGCCTGGGAGGCGCCGGACGAGATCCGCCGCGAGAATCCGAACCTTCCCGAAGTCATTCCCGGCGGCGCGCCCAACAATCCGATGGGTGAGGCGGCGCTGACCATGCGCGGCGGCGAATACGCGATCCACGGCACCAACCGGCCGTCCTCGATCGGCGGCTTCGTCTCGCACGGCTGCATCCGCATGTACAACCGCGACATCGTCGAACTCTATCAGCTCGTGCAGATCGGTACGCCGGTGATCGTCGAACGATGAGCGTCGTTCGCTGCCTCGTCGCATTCCTTATTGCCGCGCTTCTTGCTCCGCACGCGGCGTCAGCGCGCGACGTCGTGCCGATGAACGGCTACGCGCCGGGCAGCATCGTCATCGTCACGCATGCGCGCGAGCTCTATTACATGCTCGGCAATGGCGAGGCGATCCGCTATGCGGTCGGCGTCGGCCGCGCCGGCATGGCCTGGCACGGCCGTGCGCAGATCGCCGAGAAGTCGTTGCGGCCGGCCTGGGGCCCGCCCGCCGACATCGCGCTCGCCAATCCGAACATTCCGTTGGTCATTCCAGGCGGCTCGCCGCGTAACCCGATGGGTGCGGCGGCGATGGGACTCAATCGCGGCAACTACGCCATTCACGGCACCAACGAGCCGGGCTCGATCGGCCGCTTCGTCTCGCATGGCTGCATCCGCATGTATAACGAGGACGTGCTCGACCTCTACCATCGCGCGCCGGTGGGCACCGAGGTCGTGGTGTTGCGGTAACCCTTCCCTCCCCCCGCAAGCGGGGAGAGTTGAAGAACTCACCCGCACCATCCATCGCGCCGTCCGCCGTCGTATCGGCGGGCGAGGCCGCGCGCGAGCAGCGCGGCGGACACATCGTTTGTGCGCGCGGTCGACACGTCCGCATCGACGCGGCCGCCATATTTATCCTGGCCGATGCGCGCGATGCCGACACCGCCCTCCGCGAGAAGGCGGGACAGCGCGTCACGCGCGGCGATCGCCTTGCTGCGCTCGGCGTCGCAACGCGCATGCATCTCGGGAGCGTCGATCCCGCGCAGCCGGACCTTGGTGGTGATCTGCATGCCCGGCCAGATATCCACCCGCGCCTCGAACGTGTCGCCGTCGAACACGCCCAGCACTTCGGCCGGATGAGCGCCGCGCGGCACAGAGGTCTGCGGCGGCGTACCCATCTCGACGGCGCGGCTCCCGGCCGGCGACAGCCATGCGCCGGTGCTCAGCACCGCGGCGAAGCAGGCCGCCGCCAAGATCAGCATGCCGCGTCGCTGCGGAGCAGCAAAAGACCTGAGTGTTAGGAACATCATCCGTGAGATATCATTCGGCGGGCGATTCGCCCAGCAACAATCTGTAGTTGATATTCATCTATTATACAACCTCTACGCACGCTCGGGTTGCGGGCCTAAAGCTGTGAGCCGATGACGTTTTTTGCCGATGCTTCGCGACTCGGACACAATTGATGGGCAAAGCATCGCCCATGGCGCGACCGCGCACCTCTCCCCAGCCGGAAGTCCCCGGCCTCTCCGCCCGTAGAATCGCCGCCGACATTCTCGACGGCGTTCTGCGGCGTCGAATCGCGCTCGACGAACAGCTCTCCGGCAAGAGCGCTCACCCCGGCCTTGCTACGCTCGCCGACCGCGACCGTGCGCTGATGCGCCGGCTGGTGGCGACCGTGCTGCGCCGGCTCGGCACCTTGCGGCATCTGCTCGGCGGCTTCCTCGACAAGGGATTCCCGGCTGACGCTCCACGCACCGAGACCATCCTGCTGCTTGGTGCAGCGCAGATCCTCTGGCTCGACGTGCCCGACCATGCCGCGGTCGACCTCTCGGTGCGGCTGGCGCAGGCCGACCGGCGCGCCGGCCGCTATGCCGGCCTCGTCAACGCCGTGCTGCGGCGGGTGGCGCAGAACCGCGACAATGTCGCCGCCAGCGACGCCGTGCGCGACACCCCGGACTGGCTGCTCGCCCGCTGGTGCAAGCATTACGGCGAGGAGGTCGCGCGTGCGATCGCCGAGGCCAATGGCCACGAGCCGGCGCTCGACCTCACCGTGAAGCAGAACGCGGACTCTTGGGCCGAGCGCCTGCGCGGTCGCGTGCTGCCGACCGGCACGGTGCGCACCATCGCCCATGGCGCCATCGCTTTGCTGCCCGGTTTTTCCGAAGGCGCCTGGTGGGTGCAGGACGCCGCCGCCTCGATCCCCGCCCGCCTGCTCGGCGATATTCAAGGCCGCACCGTGCTCGATCTCTGCGCAGCACCCGGCGGCAAGACGGCACAGCTCGCGCTGGCCGGCGCCCAGGTCACCGCGCTGGACCGTTCGTCCGGCCGGCTCAATCGCCTGCGTGAAAACCTCACGCGGCTCGGCCTGACGGCCGAGACCGTCGCCGCGGATGCGCTGGAGTGGCAAGGCGGCCCGTTCGACGCCGTTCTGCTCGATGCGCCCTGTTCATCCACAGGGACGATCAGGCGTCATCCGGACGTGCCCTGGCTCAAGGGCGAGGCCGACCTCACCGTGCTGACCTCGTTGCAGCAGCGCCTGCTCGACCGCGCCGTGCAGGCGCTCAAGCCGGGCGGGACACTTGTCTATTGCGTCTGCTCGCTGGAGCCCGAGGAGGGCGAGCAGCAGATTGCCGCGCTTTTGGCGCGGAATAGCGCGGTCACGCGCGGTCCGACCGCAGCGGACGAGGTGTTCGGCCATGCCGAGCTGGTCACGCCGGCGGGCGATCTGCGCACGCTGCCTTTGCATCTGCCCGATGCCGACCCGCGTTGGGGCGGGCTGGACGGCTTCTTTGCCGCCCGCCTCACCCGTGCGGCTTAATCAACGGACAGGAAAGGCATATTGGACCTTCCCCGGCCCTTCGCTATCGTGGGATTCGCGCGCAAGGACCGGGACGCGCCGCAGGGGATGAGCAATTTCATGACGCGGGTTACGGTGGCGGAGCGAGCCAAGCTCTCCGCGCTCATCGGGCGCCGCGCGTTTCGCAGCATGCTCGGCCATCTCAACGCGCATCCGCTGCTGCGCTGGCGCTTCGGCTCGGGCAAGACCGACCGCTTGGTGATCGCGCCGCAGGATCTGCGCACTGCCGACGCCACTCGCGCCGCCGAGATCTACGCCGGCCGATTCGCCTTCGCCGGCAAGGTTGTCATCTGCGACAGCCGCTCTCCCTTCGAGATGACGCCGCCATCCGAGGAATGGGCGGTGACCCTGCTGAACTTCTCCTGGTTGCGCCACCTGCGCGCGGCCGATTCCGCGATCACCCGCGCCAATGCGCGCTCGCTGATCGACGATTGGATCAACCTGCAAGGCGGCTGGCATCCGGTCGGCTGGCGACTCGACATCCTGTCGCGGCGGGTGATCTGCTGGCTCAGCCAGGCGCCTTTCGTGTTGCAGGACGCCGATGCGCGCTTCTATCGCCGCTTCATCCGCAGCCTGTCGCGTCAGGTGCGCTACCTCCGCCGCACGCTGAAAGACTCGCGCGATGGCATCCCGCGCTTGCAGGCGGTGGTCGCGCTTACCTATGCGGCGCTCTGCATCCAGGGCCAGGCTGGCGCAATGCGCGGCAGCGCCCGCCGGCTCGTGGATGAGCTGCGCCTGCAGATCCTGTCCGACGGCGGCCATGTCAGCCGCAATCCCGGCGCGCTGATCGAGCTGCTCGCCGATTTGCTGCCGCTGCGGCAATTGTTCTCGGCGCGCAACCTGCAGCCGCCGCAGGCGCTCAACAACGCCATCGACCGCATGATGCCGATGCTGCGCTTCTTCCGTCACGCCGACGGGAACTTTGCTCAGTTCAACGGCATGGGGCCGACGCCGGTCGACCTGCTTGCGACGGTGCTCGCCTATGACGACGCCCGCGGATCGCCACTGTCGAATGCGCCGCATTCCGGCTATCAGCGCATCGAAGCCGGGCAGACCGCGCTCTTGATGGATACCGGGCGGCCGCCGCCCGTGGGCGTCAGCCAGGAGGCGCATGCCGGTTGCCTGTCGTTCGAACTGTCGTGGCGGCTGCAACGGCTGGTGATCAATTGCGGCCTGCCGGCGGTCAACAAAGAGAACTGGCGGCAGGTGGCGCGGCAGACCGCGGCGCATTCGACGGTCACGCTCAACGAGACCTCGTCCTGCGCCTTCCTCGAGTCCGGCCCCTTCCGCAAGCTGCTCTCGGGCACGCCGATCGTCGCCGGCCCGCGCGACGTGCGCGTCGAACGCGACGAGGAACCGCACGGGGTGATGCTGCGCACCTCGCACGACGGCTATGCCGGCGATTTCGGCATCGTACATGTGCGCGCGGTGCGGTTGAGCCCGGATGGCCGCGCGCTCGACGGCGAGGACAGCTTCATTCCGCCCGAGGGCCAGGCTTTCACCGCCAATGCGCCGGACGAATACGCTGTCCGTTTCCATCTGCATCCCGCGATCAAGGCCAGCCGGCTGTCGGACGGGCGCGGCGTCATCCTGCTGCTGCCGGACAAAGAAGTGTGGACCTTCGCCACGCTCGCGGAGTCGGTCGACATCGAGGAAAGCGTCTACCTGGCCGGCACCGACGGCCCGCGCCGTACCACGCAGATCGTGATCTACGGCCACGCGCGTAGCCAGCAGGCGGTGCGCTGGAGCTTCCGCCACACGCCGCCGGCCGCCCCCGGCGCGCGCGCCGAACGCGCCGACGAGCCGGAACTGCCGCTCTGACCGATTTTACGTCGGCAGGAATTATGCTACCGCCCCGCTCTCAATAGAGCCGCGATTGCCCATGATCACCCACCCTCGCCGCATCACCCGCGCTTTGCTGTCGGTCTCCGACAAGGCCGGACTCATCGATTTCGCGACGTCGCTCGCCGGCTACGACATTGAGCTCGTCTCCACCGGCGGCACCGCCAAGGCACTCAAAGACGCAGGATTGCGCGTCATCGACGTCGCGGAGCTCACCGGCTTTCCGGAGATGATGGACGGGCGCGTCAAGACGCTGCACCCGAAGGTGCACGGCGGCCTGCTCGCCATCCGCGGCAACAAGGAGCACACCGGCTCCATGGAGAAGCACGGCATCAAGCCGATCGATCTCCTGGTGGTGAACCTCTATCCCTTCGAGGCGACCGTCACGAAAGGCGCGGACTACGACGACTGCGTCGAGAACATCGATATCGGCGGTCCGGCGATGATCCGCGCCGCGGCCAAGAACCATGGCGATGTCGCCGTGGTGGTCGAGCCGACCGACTACGCCAAGGTGCTCGACGAGCTGGCGCAGCACAGCGGCATGGTTTCGCTCGAGTTGCGCAAGGCGCTCGCGGCGAAGGCCTATGCGCGCACGGCCGCCTATGACGCGGCGATCTCCAACTGGTTCGCCGAGACACTCAACGATGACGCGCCGGATTATCGCGCCTTCGGCGGGCGATTGCTCCAGCCGTTGCGCTATGGCGAGAACCCGCATCAGAGCGCGGCTTTCTACAAGGCCCCGGGCGAGCGCTTCGGCGTCGCCTCCGCGCGGCAGGTGCAGGGCAAGGAGCTGTCCTACAACAACATCAATGACACCGACGCGGCTTACGAAGCCGTCGCAGAGTTCGATCCGCGCCGCGCGCCGGCCTGCGTCATCGTCAAGCATGCGAACCCTTGCGGCGTCGCGGAAGGCGGCAGCCTGGTCGACGCCTACAAGAAGGCATTGGCCTGTGACTCGACCTCGGCCTTCGGCGGTATCGTCGCGCTGAACCAGACGCTCGACGCCGAGGCGGCGAAGGCGATCACCGAGATCTTCACCGAGGTGATCATTGCGCCGGACGCGACCGACGACGCCATCAGAATCGTCGGCGCGAAGAAGAACCTGCGCTTGCTGCTGGCCGGCGGCCTGCCCGATCCGCGCGCGCGGGGGCTCACAGTGAAGTCGGTCTCGGGCGGTCTGCTGGTGCAGTCACGCGACAATGCGGTGGTCGATGATATGCAGCTCAAGGTCGTCACCAAACGCGCGCCGACCGAGCAGGAGCTTGCCGACCTGCGCTTTGCATTTCGCGTCGCCAAGCACGTGAAGTCGAACACCATCGTCTATGCCAAGGGTCTCGCCACAGTCGGCATCGGCGCCGGGCAGATGAGCCGCGTCGATTCCGCGCGCATCGCCGCGCGCAAGGCCGAAGACGCCGCGCGCGAACTCGGGCTGTCAGAGCCGTTGACCAAGGGCTCAGTGGTCGCCTCCGATGCGTTCTTTCCCTTCGCCGATGGCTTGCTTGTTGCGATCGAGGCCGGCGCCACGGCGGTGATCCAGCCCGGCGGCTCGGTGCGCGATGACGAGGTGATCAAGGCGGCGGATGAACACAACGTCGCCATGGTGTTCACCGGCACGCGGCATTTCAGGCATTAAAATTGTTGCTGTCATTCCGGGGCGCGGACGAAGTCCGCGAGCCCGGAATCCATAACCCCCACCGCTGCGGCGTATGGATTCCGGGCCCGCCGCTTCGCGGCGTCCCGGAATGACGGAGAAATTTACTCCCGCGCCAAATCCCCCAGCAAACTCGCCGCCACCGAGAGCTTCGACAAAGTCAGCCCCGAGCCGGCGATCTCGTGGATCGCCGAGCGGATCCGTTCCACCTCGGCCTGGCGCGGGCGCACCCATTCGTCCACCGCACCGGCTCCGGCGTGGCCGTTGCCGACCATCGCCGCCGTGAGACGGCGCTCCGCTTCGCCGATCGAATCGAGCGCCCGGTCGAGCGCCAGCCGGTCGAAATAATCGGCGACGACGATGCTCGACGCCGCTCCCGACACGCGGTCGAGCTGGAAGAACGCTTCGGTCGCATAGTAGGTCGCCGAAACTTCCGCCACCGGCTTGCCCGCACGATCCGCCACCAGAACGATATCGGTTGCCGCCTTCAGCGCCGGCAGGCTGGCGATGCGGCGCGCGATCGGCTCGGGCACACCGGCGCGCTCGAGCTCGGCCTTGCGCGCCTCCCGCGCGGCCAGCGCCGACTTCGACAGCGCGCCATCGAGCGCGCCATCCACCTGCGCGATGCCCTCGCGATAATGCGCGACGATGGTCTCCAGGCCTTGCCGAAGATCGACATTGCGCAGGAACCAGACGATTCGGTCGAGCAGCAGGTCCTGCACGGCGGCATAGAGCGCGAGTTGCGTCTCGCCTGACACCTTGTTGTCGAGCGTGTCGATCTCGGCATTCAGCCCGATCAGATCGTAGCTGTTGCGCACCGCCGCGAATGCCGCGGCGATGGACGACGCCTTCGCGCCGGTCTGGTCGGCGATGCGCACGATAAGCGTCGCGCCGCCGCGATTGATCATGGAATTCGTAAGCTGCGTGGCGATGATCTCGCGCCGCAGCCGGTGCGTATGTAGCGCGTCGGCAAAGCGCTCCGTCATCTCCTTGGGGAAATAGCGGTTGATCTCGCGGCCGAGATAGGGATCGTCCGGCACATCCGACTCGAGCAACTCGCTGTAGAGCGAAAGCTTGGCGTAAGCGAGCAGCACCGACAGCTCTGGCCGCGTCAACGGCGCGTTGCGCTTGCGCCGGTCGGCGAGCGCCAGCTCGTCCGGTAGGAATTCCACCGCGCGGTCGAGCTCGCCGCGCGTCTCCAGGATGTGCATCAGCCGCTGCTGAAACCCTAAGTCCTCCATGCCGCGCCGCTGCGCCAGAGAGAGCGCCAAAGTCTGCTGGTAGTTGTTGCGAAGCACCAAGCGGGCGACCTCGTCGGTCATCTCGACGAGTAGCGCATTGCGCGCCTCGATGGTGAGCGCGCCGGAGCGCAAGGGCGCGCTGAGCGCGATCTTGATGTTCACCTCGACGTCCGACGTGTTCACGCCGGCGGAATTGTCGATGGCGTCGGTATTGAGCCTGATGCCCTTGAGAGCCGCCTCTATGCGGCCGCGCTGCGTCATGCCGAGATTGGCGCCCTCGCCGATCACCTTGCAGTTCAGCTCGGCGCCGGTGACGCGGATGGCGTCATTGGCGCGGTCGCCCGCGGCCTCGTCGGTCTCGCTCGCGGCCCGGATATAGGTGCCGATGCCGCCGAAGAACAACAGATCGACCTTCGCCTTCAAGATCGCCTTCATCAGCGCCTGCGGCGTCACGCTCGCGCCGACGCCGAACAGCGCCTGCGCTTCCGGGCTGAGATGGATTTCCTTCGACGTGCGCGGATAGACGCCGCCTCCCTTGGAGATCAGCGATTTGTTGTAGTCCTGCCAGCTCGAGCGCGGCAGCGCGAACAGCCGCTTCCGTTCGGCGAAGGCCGCCTTCGGATCCGGATCCGGATCGGGATCGATGAAGATATCGCGATGGTCGAAGGCCGCCACCAGTTTGGTCGTGTCCTCGCGCAACATGCCGTTGCCGAACACGTCGCCCGACATGTCGCCGACGCCCACCACGCTGAACGGCGTCTCGTGGATGTTCACATCCATCTCGCGGAAATGCCGCTTCACCGACTCCCACGCGCCGCGCGCGGTGATGCCCATGACCTTGTGGTCGTAGCCGGCCGAACCGCCCGACGCGAAGGCGTCGCCCAGCCAGTAGTCGTGCTCGATGGACAGCGCATTGGCGATGTCGGAGAAGGTCGCGGTGCCTTTGTCGGCCGCGACCACGAGATAGGGATCGTCACCTTCATGCCGCACCACGTCGGCCGGCGGGATGATCGTCCCGTCGGGCGCGATATTGTCGGTGATGTCGAGCATCGTGCCGATGAAGAGCTTGTAGGTGGCGATGCCCTCGGCCTGCACCCCCTCGCGCGAGGCGGCCTTCGGCATCAGCTTCGGCACGAAGCCGCCTTTGGCGCCGACCGGCACGATCACCGCGTTCTTCACCTGCTGCGCCTTGCACAGGCCTAAGATTTCCGTGCGGAAATCCTGCGGCCGGTCGGACCAGCGGATGCCGCCACGCGCGACCTTGCCGAACCGCATATGCACGCCTTCGACGCGCGGCGAATAGACGAAGATCTCGTAGAGCGGGCGCGGCAATGGCAGGTCAGTGAGCTTTCGGCTTTCGAACTTGATGGCGATCTCCGATTTGACGTGACCGTCTTTGTCGGTCTGGAAAAAGTTGGTGCGGATGGCCGACTGCACCGCATTGACGAAGTGCCGCAGGATGCGGTCCTCGTCGAGACTCTCGACCTTCTGCAATCCCGCTTCGATGCGGTGCGCAATCTCTTTCTGCTTCGCGTCACGCGCGGCTTCCGCGTCCGGCCGCGGGTCGAACCGCGCATGGAAGAGCTCGACGATTTCGCCGGCGATCGCCGCGTGCTTCGTCAATGTCGCCCACATGTAGTCCTGCGAATAGGGCACGCGGATCTGCCGCAGGTAGCGCGACAATGTGCGGATCAACGCCACGTCGCGCCACGCCAGACCGCCGAGCAAGGTCAGTGCATTGTAGCCGTCGCTCTCGGCCTGCCCGCGCATGATCATCATGAACGCGGTCTCGAGCTTCGCCTTGCCACTGTCGAGATCGATCATGCCGCCGTCGGCGCGCTCCAGCAGCGTGTCGTGGAACCAGGCGCCGTTTTCGCCTTCAGGTGCCGCGATGTAATAAGTGCGCTCGTCGACGACCCTGAAGCCCATGTTCTCCAGCACCGGCACCCGCGCCGAGAGCGGCAGCGGCCGGGCAAAGCTCCACACTTTCAGCCCCACCGCCTTTTGCTCTTCCTCGAGGCGATGATGGAAATCGACGCCGAGCGGACGCTCCGCGCTCAGCCCCTCGATCACGCGGATGTCGCCGGCGGCGATCGTCGGCGCGTAGGCCTCGTGGTAGCCTTCGGAAAACGCATCCTTGTAGCGGTTGAAAAGCTCGCGCGCCTTGTCCGGCGGATTGGCCAGCACCAAGGCCTCAGAAAGTCCGTCGGTCCAGCTGCGTATAATCGCCGCGACATCTTCTTCCAGCTTGGCGCGCTCGACCGGCACGGTTGCGCCGCCGACGCGGCGGACGATGAAATGCACCCGCACCAGCGGCCCTTCCGGAAAGAACGGATAATAGGCCACGATGCTGCCGCCGAAGGCGATCGCGAGATAGTCGCCGATCTTCGCGCGCACGCTGCTGTCGTAACGCTCGCGCGGCACATAGACGAGCACCGACACGAAACGGTCAAAGCGATCGATGCGCGCCAGCACGCGCACGCGCGGCCGCTCGTCAAGCTGCAGGATCGCCAGCGCGAAATTGTAGAGCGTATCTTCGTCGACCTGGAACAGCTCGTCGCGCGGATAATGCTCCAGCACATTCGCCAGCGCCTTGCCGGAATGGCTGTTCGGGTCGAAGCCGGCCCGGTGCTCCACATGCGCGATCTTGCGGCGCAAATAGGGAATGCTTTGCGCGGGCCGGGTATAGGCCGTCGAAGTGAACAGCCCGATGATGCGCTCTTCGCCGATGAGGTTGCCGCCGGCATCGAACCGCTTGATGCCGATATAATCGAGATGGACGCGCCGGTGCACACGCGAGCGGATATTGGCCTTCGCGATGATCAGCGGGCGCGGCGCCTTAAGAAACGCCATGACTTCCGGCGTGTGCTCGACGAGCTCGTTGCCGCGCCGGAGCACACGCAAATCGCGCGCGCGCATGACGCCGAGCGCGTTGTCGAAGTCCGGCTCCAGCCCACTCTTCCGAAGCTCGTAGTCGCGCATGCCGAGGAAGGTGAAATTGTCGGCCAGCAGCCATTGCAGGAACTGCACAGCCTCGGCGATCTCGTCCACCGGCAAAGGCGGCGGATTGTTCTTCATCTCCTCGACGATCGCGGTGACGCGCTCGCGCATCTGCCGCCAGTCCTGCACCGCCAGCCGCACCTCGCCGAGCACGGTGGAGAGCACGGCTACAAGATCGGCACGCTCGGCCGCGTCGGTGACCGGATCGAGATGAATATGGATGAAGCTCTCGCGCTCTCCCGCCACCGCGTCGGCGGCGCCCAGTTCGGTGAGCGCATCGCCTTCGCGCCGCACGCCGAACACCGGATGCGCGACCAGCCGCACGGCAAGACGCCGCTCGGCAAGCTCGCTCATGACCGAGTCGACCAGGAACGGCATGTCGTCGTTGACGATCTCGACGACGGTCACCGCCTTACGCGGGCCTGAATCTTCCAGCGCCACCGTCTCGCAGGAAATTTTCGCCGCGCCCGGCGGGCGCTCGCGCAGCGCTTCCCATGCGCGCGCGGCCAGCTTGGCCAGATCGTTCGGCCCAAGCTGCGCCACATCGTCCGGCACCACGCGTCCGAACAACAATGCGGCGAAGCCCGGTGGGATGTCTGGATGACGCTCGGCGAGACCGTCGCCAGCGCGCGCGATAACGGCTTGCGCTGCGTTCTGTGTGTCGCTGTCCGGCAGTTCAGCGGCCATGAAAACCTCGCGATGGTTCGACGGAGTCGGTCGACGCTGGAGGGGAGTGTTCACATTCTTCGGCGGGCCGTCGAGAGGAACTCACCTTATGGTGACGGCGTGGTGACGGGCTCGCGAAGAGCCATGAGCGGGGATCCAAGATATTGAAATCAAAGGCCGAATAGCGCAGCGCGTGATCGTATCGCCCCCTCGGAGAACGATATACTGTTCACCCGGGATCGGGAAACGGACAGGGCAAAGACATGGGCAAGGCCGACAAAGCACTGAAAACCAAGGCCACGGCCGCAAAGGGCAAGCCGGACCTGCACGCCATCAAAGGCGGAAAATCCGCGAGCGCGAAAGACTCCGGCCTCGCCGCACCCGACGACACGCCGGTGATCGCACTCGATCTCGCAGCCGCGAAGCTCTCACCGGCCATTAGCGCCTATTTCAAGAAATGCCAGGACAAGCTCGGCTTCGTGCCGAACGTGCTCGTGGCTTACGCTTTCGACATGGTGAAGCTGGAAGCCTTCGTCGCCATGTACAACGACCTGATGCTCGGCGAGAGCGGCCTCTCCAAGCTCGAGCGTGAGATGATCGCGGTGGCGGTGTCGTCGCAGAACCGCTGCTACTACTGTCTCACCGCCCACGGCGCGGCGGTCCGGCAATATTCGGGCAATCCGCTGCTCGGCGAACAGATCGTGATGAACTATCGCGTCGCGCGGCTGAACAAACGCCAGCGCGCCATGCTTGATTTCGCGGTGAAGCTCACGGCGTCGCCTTGGAGCGTCGAGGACGGCGACCGCGAGACGCTGCGCCGCGGGGGCTTTTCCGACCGCGACATCTGGGACATCTCGGCCGTAGTCGGGTTCTTCAACATGTCCAACCGTGTGGCTTCCGCCACGGACATGCGGCCGAATGCGGAGTATCACGGACAGGCGAGATAGTTTTTTCCTTCCCCCCGCAACCGAACTCGGGTTTACCCGAGTTCGGTACGTACAGTTGCCGAAGTCGGAAACATCCGACTTCGGGTCGGGGAGAGGGTGGCGAGGCGCGTAGCGCCGAGCCGGGTGAGGGGCGCTTCGAAAGGCTCAGAAATGTGGACATGCCCCCTCACCCGACCCGCCTTCGCTGAAGCTTCGGCGGTGAGATAAGCCGACATGCGCCTCGCTCTTAAATCCTTCACAGTCATCACCGTCCTCTTCACCAGCGCCGTCGCGCTGGGGCAATCGCAGCCGCAGCTTGCCACGACGCTGCGCACCATCCCCTCGGCGCATGGCGTCCTCGCCCAGCACGGCATGGTGGTCGCGCAGGACAGCCGCGCGGCCCGCATTGGCGTCGAGATCCTCGACCGCGGCGGCAATGCGGTGGACGCGGCGGTCGCCGTCGGCTTCGCCATGGCGGTGACCTATCCGCGCGCCGGCAATCTCGGCGGTGGCGGCTTCATGGTGATCCATCTCGCCGACGGCAACCGCGACACCACGATCGACTATCGCGAGACCGCCCCCGCCGCGGCGACGCAGGACATGTTCCTCGACGCGCAAGGCAATCCCGATCCGAAGAAGTCGCGCGACACAGGCCTCGCCGTCGGCGTGCCCGGGACGGTCGCAGGGCTCGCGCTGGCGGAACAGAAATATGGCTCCGGCAAGTTCGCTTTGGCCGATCTGCTCGCGCCCGCCATCCGGCTGGCCGCGAACGGTTATGCGGTCGAAGACGACACCGCCGATTCGCTCGCGACCTCGCGCGATCGGCTGGCGCAGTGGCCCTCCTCGGCCGGCATTTTCCTCAATGGCGATGAGCCGCTGCACGAAGGCGATCGGCTGATCCAATCGGATCTCGCCGACACGCTGCGCGCCATCGCCAAGAACGGGCCGGCCGGCTTCTATGAAGGCCGCACCGCCGCGCAGATCGCCGATGCGGTGCGCGCCGCCGGCGGCATCATGACCGCGCAGGACCTCGCCAATTACCAGGCGATGGAGCGCCCGGCAGTGCGCGGCACCTATCGCGGCTACGATATCGTGTCCATGCCGCCACCTTCATCGGGCGGCGTCGCATTGATCGAGATGCTGAACGTCCTCGAAGGCTACGATCTCGCCAAGCTCGGCCGCGGCGACGAGGCGCTACACTATATGATCGAGGCGATGCGGCGCGCCTATGCCGACCGCGCCGCCTTCATGGGCGATCCCGAGGCGGTGAAGATGCCGCTCGCCGGCCTCATGTCGAAGTCATATGCCGCCGCGCTGCGCAACAGCATCACCGAGCGCGCGACGCCTTCGGAGAACGTGCGGCCCGGCAAGCCGGCCGACTATGAAGGCCAGAACACCACGCATTTCTCCATCATCGACCGCGACGGCAACGCCGTGTCGAACACCTATACGCTCAACTTCTCCTACGGCCTCGGCCTCGTCGCCGACGGCACCGGCGTGCTGCTCAACAACGAGCTCGACGATTTCACCGCCAAGCCCGGCGCCAGCAACGCCTTCGGCCTCATCGGCTACACCGCCAACTTGCCGGGACCGGACAAGCGTCCGCTCTCGTCGATGACGCCGACCATCGTGCTCAAGGACGGCAAGCCGGT
>DASXOK010000552.1:0-3840 GCA_036494425.1 Pseudolabrys sp. | reverse complement strand
TCAAGGTCCAGCTCATGCCCGTGCCGGCAGCGGCCGGTGGCGAGTCCAGCTCGAGCTTCAAAGTCGGCAAGGTGGAGATCCTGGCCGTCTGACACGCCTTGAGAAAGCCGCTTCCGCCACCATCTGGGCTGGCAGGAGAGCATCGGCGATGCGTCGGGCTGGATGGTTGGTTGTACTGGGTCTGATGGCCGCTGGCATCGGTTGCCCAGGCGAGACCTTCGCGCAAGGCGCGGGCGGCTGCGGTGATGGTTCCCCGCTGGCGGATTTCAAGATGGATGCAGGCTCCAAAGTGGCGACGGCCTTGCACCCGGCCCGGGTCGTGCCGGTGTCCGGTCCTAGTCTGCTGTCGCGCTCGCCGGCGCTGCGTCTGACCTTGCGCCCCACGGCGGCGGCTTCCGACGCGTCGTTTCTTGTCAAGGTCCTGATGACGAATCGGTGCGGTGCGCAGGAAAGGCGGCAAGCACAGACCCTGGGCGTGGTCTCGTTCTTCCCGCTCCGGCTCGGCCGGCCGCAGGAGTTCGTATTGCCGGCGCCGCAACAGGGCTTTCCCGCGTTGTCCCCCCAGCATGTCGAACTGATGGTAAAGCTCATCCCGGCCCAACCCGATGGTCGGCTCGAGGAGACGTCGGTCGAGGTCGTCGACGCGCGGTTCGCCGAGTAGTACTGACCCGTTACGGCTGCCTTACGGCAATGAACAAGGCGACTTAGCCTGCGGCGCTGCACCATGCGGCTTGGCGCGAATCACCGAATCCACCAGCGCGGGCACCTGGTTGACTCCGTTCGGCGACGGATGCGCGAGATGGCCGTCATCGTCGTATTCCCAACCGTCCGTGTTGGTGCCAGGTAAGCGTCGTCGTCAGGCCACGACCTGGAGCTGAGGCGTAACCGGGTATTCCCAGGGCATCAGCTCATCGATGCGGGTCTGAGGGTGCCGATTGACGATACGGGTAATGACGTCGGCGATATAGCCGTGCGGCTCGACGCCGAGGAGCTTGCAGGTTTCGATCAGCGAGGCGATGACAGCCCAATGCTCGGCGCCGCCATCGGAGCCGGCGAAGAGCGCATTTTTGCGCGTTAAGGCGAGCGGCCGGATGCTGCGCTCGACCACGTTATTGTCGATTTCGATGCGGCCGTCTTCGACAAACAGGCACAGGCCTGGCCAGCGGGACAGGGCGTAGCGGATCGCTTCGGCGAGCTTGGTTTTCTGGCTGATCAGCGACAGTTTCTGACGCAGCCACGGCTGGAATTCTTCGACCAGCGGCAGAGTGCGCTGTTGCCGAACGGCGCGCCGCTCCTCGGCGGAGCGGCCGCGGATTCCGCCTTCGATCCGGTAAAGGGCCGCGATGCGCGTCAAGGCTTCGGCGGCGATCGGCGCCAGGCCACCCTGCGCGAGCTCGTAAAAGTGCCGACGGACATGGCTCCAGCAGAAAGCAAGCTGCACCTGGCCCCGTTCGGCCAGCACCTTGTAGCCGGCATAGCCATCGACCTGCAGGGCGCCACGGAAACCGGCGAGATGCGCGAGCGGCCGCACCGCTTTTCGATCCGGCGCATAGACATAGGCCACAATCGGCGGGTCGGTTCCGCCCCACGCTCGGTCATCGCGGGCATAAGCGAACAGTTGACCGGTTTTGGTTCTGCCCCGGCCCGGATCGAGCACCGGCGCCGTGGTCTCATCGGCAAACAGCTTCGAGGACGCCCTCAGCCGATCGAGCAGCCGCTCATAAACCGGGCGCAACAGGAAGGCCGCCCGTCCGACCCAGTCGGCCAGTGTCGAGCGATCGAGGTTGACGCCCTGGCGGGCATAAATCTGCGCCTGGCGATACAGTGGAAGGTGGTCGGCATACTTCGACACCAGCACTTGGGCGACCGTCGCCTCGGTCGGCAGGCCGCCCTCAATCAGCCGGGCCGGCGCGGGCGCCTGCATCACGACATCCTCGCAGGTGCGGCAGGCGTATTTGGGTCGGCGCACCACCAGCACCCGGAATTGCGCCGGCACGATGTCGAGCCGCTCGGCGACATCCTCGCCGATCCGATGCAGCGAACCAGAGCAGCCGGGGCAGATCTTGCTCGCGATGTCGACCAGCGCCTCGATGCGCGGCAGATGGGCCGGTAAGGCGCCGCGGTTCGCCCGGCGTCGTGCGGCGCGCTCCTGGCGCTCGGCTGGAACTTTCGCCTCGCTCTCGGCACCACCGGCCGCCTCGACCTGCTCAACCTCCTCCAGCCCCAACTGCAGCTGTTCCTCTGGCAGGCTTTCAGCCCGCCGTCCGAACCGATGTCGCTGCAGCTCTTTGATGATCTGGCGCAGCCGCTCGCTTTCCGCCCGCTCGGCCAGCAACATCGCCTTGAGCAGGTCGGGATTGTCAGGCAGGGCTTCGGTGGCGCTCCTCACCAAGCCAGTGAATCACGCCGCCCAGCAACTTGCGATGCTTTTTGACGGTCAGGCGCAACAGGCTTTTTGCTCAGCTCGCCACGGCCGGCACTGTCGTCCGCCGCGCCTCATGCACCCGCCGCCAATCGAGCCCTTCGAGCAATGCCTGCAACTGCGCTGCGCTGAGCCGCATCATCCCGTCATGTATAGTCGGCCAGCTAAACTTCCCATTTTCCAACCGCTTAGACACAAGCACCACGCCGGTGCCGTCCCAGAAGATCAGCTTCACCCGGTCGGCCCGCTTCGCGCGGAACACGTACACCACACCGGAGAACGGATCGGTGCGCATCACCTCGCGCACCAGCCCTGCCAGCCCCTCCGCTCCTTTCCGGAAGTCGACCGGTTTGGTGGCGACCAGAACCCGCACGTTCCCGGATGGTCCGATCACGAGTGCGCCTTGAGCGCGCGAATCACCGCTTCGATGCTCCGCGGCTTCGCATCCGCCCCGATCCGAACCGCGACCCCGGCAATCTCGAGCTCGATCGCATCGGCACTGGATCGGCGGCGCATCCGGCGCGGCGTCTTGACAGGCATCGGCGGCTCCGGTGCTGCCGCTTCCACCACCGCCGGCACGAACATCCTCGGTGGTGACAAAGCGGTCTGCCGCGTCAGCCGCCGCCAGGTGAACAACTGCTGAGGCGTCAGACCATGGCGCCGAGCCACGGCACAGACCGTCTCACCCATGCCATAACTCTCGACGATGATCGCCGCCTTCTCCGCCGCTGACCAGCTTCGCCGCCGACCCGCGCCCGTGAACAATTCCATGCGCCGGACCGGCTCCGGCATATGCTTATGCTCTGAAATCAACATGTGTCGGAGCCCTCATCCGCTCCGACAATCACCTTTCCCGCGCCACGCCGAAAGGTGCTCCGCAGACACCGCTTACGATCTCGACACCATGATCGTCGCCATTGTCGATGAGCTCGCCCCCGCCCTCGTCGCCCGGAACTCGATCGGCCACGGATCCGCTGCCCAATTGCTTTTGACGGCTGGCGACAACGCAGAACGCCTACAGTCTGAGGCCAGCTTCGCCGCGCTGTGTGGCGTGAGTCCGGTACCTGCTTCCTCCGGAAAAACAATCCGCCATCGCCTCAACAGAGGCGGCGATCGGGCCGCCAACAGTGCGCTGCACATCATCGCCATCGGCCGACTCCGGACCGATCTCCGAACCAAGGCCTACATCGCAAAGCGTGTTGCGGAAGGCCACTCGAAACTCGAGGCCATCCGATGCCTAAAGCGTTATATCGCGCGCGAGGTCTTTTCTTTGATCAGTCACCGAAAGCGGGAAATCAACCGGGCCGGAAACGCCGCTTGACAATTAGAAGGGCGTCCGCGGGTCACTAACTTTTCGCTATGCCCCTGGAGAACCACCTTACGGGAAAGGAGAGAGCACCGAACTCGTGCGGGTGTTG
>DASXOK010000551.1:0-5108 GCA_036494425.1 Pseudolabrys sp. | reverse complement strand
GCCTCTTTGATGCCGCGGCGTCCGCCATGCAAATCCTGCCGCCGGTTACCGGCGGTGCGACGCGGCAGGCCTCGGTGCGCGCCGGGCTGGAGGCGCTCGCCCCGCACCGCCCCGACATCGTGCTGATCCACGACGCCGCGCGGCCCTTCGCCAGCCCAGCTTTGATCACGCGCGCGATCGCCGCCGCCGAGAAGACCGGCGCCGCTATCCCTGCTTTGCCGGTCAGCGACACTGTCAAGTCAGTGGACTCGCAAGGCCTCGTCGACAAGACATTGGACCGCTCGTCGCTGCGCACCATCCAGACACCGCAGGGCTTCGCCTTCGAGCCGCTGCTCGAGGCGCACCGCCGCGCGGCGAAGGAAGGCCGCGAAGACTTCACCGATGACGCCGCGCTCGCCGAATGGGCCGGCATGAAGGTCGCCGTATTCGAGGGCGAACCCGGCAACATCAAGATCACCAGGCCGGACGACTTCGCGCGCGCGGAAGCCGCGCAGCTCGCGGCCCTCGGCGACGTGCGTGTCGGCCAGGGCGTCGATGTGCACGCCTTCGCCGCCGGCGATCACGTCACCATCGGCGGCTTGCGCATCGCGCACACGCAAGCGCTCACCGGCCACTCCGACGCCGATGTCGCTCTCCACGCGCTGGTCGATGCGATCCTCGGCGCGCTCGCCGACGGCGACATCGGCTCGCACTTTCCGCCAAGCGACATGCAGTGGAAAGGCGCCTCCTCCGACCGCTTCTTCACCTTCGCGGTCGAACGGGTGAGAGCGCGCGGCGGAGTCATCGCCCATCTCGATCTCACCATCGTCTGCGAAGCGCCGAAGATCGGCCCGCACCGCGACGCCATGCGCGCCAACATCGCGCGGCTCGCGGGCGTGGACAGTTCGCGCGTGGCCGTGAAAGCGACGACCAGCGAGCGGCTCGGCTTCACCGGCCGCGGGGAAGGCATCGTCGCCTATGCGACGGCAACGGTGCGCCTGCCGTTCGGGTGACGTCGATGATCGACAAAGAGATCATCGACGCCTCGGTCCATCTGCTCGATCTCTGCAAAGAGAAGAAGCTGACCGTCGCGACGGCGGAATCCTGCACCGGCGGGCTGGTCGCCGGCGCGCTGTCCGAAATCTCAGGCTCGTCGGCGGTGCTCGATCGTGGCTTCGTCACTTATTCGAACGAGGCCAAGCAGCAGATGCTCGGCGTGACGCCATCGACCATCGATGTCTACGGCGCCGTCAGCAAGGAGTGCGCCGAGGAAATGGCCAAGGGCGCGCTGGCGCATGCGCAGGTCGATCTCGCGGTGTCGATCACCGGCATTGCCGGGCCGACCGGCGCGACGCCGGGCAAGCCGATCGGGCTTGTTTATTTCTGCGCCGCCTCGCGCAGCGGCCGGCTCATCGCGCATGACCGCAAGTACGGGGATATCGGGCGGTCGAACGTGCGCCGCGCCTCTGTGATCCAGGCACTGGCGATGCTGCAAGAACTCGCCGAGAAGGAAGAGCCAAAGCCGCCCGCGGGCGAGAGCTGAGCGGCGGCTTCTTCGCTTATTTGTTCTCCTTCGCGACCTCTTTGTTCTCCTTCGAGGCCTCTTTGTTCTCCTTCGAGGCCTCTTTGGTAACCTTCACGACATCAAGCTTGACCTTGGTAATCCCCTTGTCGACGATTCCCAGCGTCTCGGCGGCCGAATAAGAAACATCGACCACACGCCCGGGAATAAACGGTCCGCGATCATTGATACGGACCATGACCGACTGCCCGGTCTCGACGTTCGTCACCCGCACGCGCGTGCCGAACGGCAGCGTCCGATGCGCGGCAGTCAATTCGTGCGTATCGAACTTCTCGCCATTCGCGGTCACTTCACCTTCGGTGTAGAAGCTCGCGACACCGACCGATGCCGGACGCGCTCCGGCCGGCTTCTTGATCGCTGCGATCGGGATGCGCTTTCGCTTCACAGCCGCCACATGCGCGCGTGTCGCGACCGACGACATCTTGCGTGGCTGCGGCGGCGCCGATGGATTGGCGGTAAGCCGTTCCGACTGATCGGTGACCAAGGATTGTTGCGCGCATCCTGCGAGCGTGGCCGCGGTCAATGCCACGGCACTCAACCGAAGCGCTCTTCGAAAACAAGCTGGCGAGATCAGGCGCTCGTCTGGACCAACACGGCTTGTCTTTATGGCGACATGCGAACGTTTGGCATTGCGGATGGATGACATGGTGCGCTCCCCCGATGTGCCAAAATGTGACAGGCAATCGGGCAGAACCGAGGTCGCGCGCTATCATCCACAGCGCTCACATCCAATTTCCAATTCGGTGTTGTGATTTTATCACGAAAAGTTCCACGTCCATGATCCGCGCACACACGAGCCAACCCGTGGATACCTCTCGTCGCAATGATTCCGCGCGCGACGGCATCGCGCAACCCCACGCTCAAGTCCGCGCCTTCGCCGTCTTCGCCGGCGACGCCTTTTGCGCCCCAGCCTCATACCACCCGCGCGAAGCCTTCACGATTCGGACGACTGACAGCATCACCGGAACTTCGACCAGCACACCGACGACCGTTGCCAGCGCCGCGCCGGAATTCAAACCGAACAGGCTGATCGCGGCGGCGACCGCGAGTTCGAAGAAATTGCTGGCGCCGATGAGCGCAGCGGGCGCGGCGACACACCAGGCGACGCCGAAACGGCGGCTGAGCCAGTAAGCAAGCCCGGCATTGAGATAGACCTGAATGACGATCGGCACCGCCAGCAGCGCGATGACCAGCGGCTGCGCCAGGATATGCTCACCTGGAATCCGAACAGCAGCACGAGCGTGGCGAGTAGTGCGATCAGTGACAGCGGCTGAAGCCGGCGCAGCGTGCGTTGCAACGCGCCCTCGCCGGCCGTGAGCAGGAAATGTCGCCATACCTGCGCAATGATCACGGGCACGACGATATAGAGCATGACAGACAAGAGCAGCGTATCCCACGGCACCGTGATCGAGGCGACGCCGAGCAGCAGCCCCACCAGCGGCGCGAACAGGAACACCGTGATCACGTCGTTGAGCGCTACCTGGCTGAGCGTGTAATGCGGCTCGCCCTCGCACAGGTTCGACCAGACGAACACCATCGCGGTGCGCGGCGCCGCCGCGAGCAAAATAAGTCCGGCGATGTAGCTCGGAATTTGCGCGGCCGGCAGCAGCGGCGCGAACAGATGCGCGACGAAGATCGTGCCGAGCAGCGCCATCGAGAATGGCTTCACCGCCCAGTTGATGAACAGCGTCACGCCGACGCCGCGCCAGTGCTCGCGCACTTGTGAGAGCGCGCCGAAGTCGATCTTCAACAGCATCGGGATGATCATCAGCCAGGTCAGCGCGGCGATCGGCAGATTGACGTTGGCGACCTCCGCGTCGGCAATGCTGGCGAAGACGTGCGGCGCGACGTGGCCGAGCGCGATGCCGGCGACGATGCACAATGCGACCCACAGCGAGAGAAAGCGCTCGAACGTGCTCATGTGCGTGTCACGCCACGTTGGGGCGCGGCGACGTCGCGCCTTCGATCTGGCCGATCTCGCACAGGCGCGAGCGCAAGGTCATTTGGTCTAGCTTTTCGATCGGCAGCGCCGTGAACAGCTCGATGCGCCGCATCAGCATCCGGTAGGCATCAAGGAACGCGGCCGCAACTTGCGCGTCGCTGCCTTGCGCCTCCGCCGGATCGGGAATGCCCCAGTGCGCGGTCATCGGCCGCCCCGGCCACACCGGACAGGCTTCACCAGCCGCGTTGTCGCAGACGGTGAACACGAAATCGAGCGCAGGCGCGCCGGCTTGCGCGAACTCGCTCCACGATTTTGAGCGGAAGCCCGTGATGTCGTAACCCAAGGCGCGCAGCAGCGTCACGGTGTTAGGATTCACCTGTCCCTTGGGCTGACTGCCGGCGCTAAAGGCGTGGACTGTCCCATGCCCGATCTTGTTGAGGATCGCCTCAGCAATGATCGAGCGCGCCGAATTGCCAGTGCAGAGGAAGAGGACGTTATAGACTTTGTCGGTCATGGTGCGGGGCTCGCGATCAACCGGTGCAGCAGGAAGATTCGGCGGCCGCCGAACAGCAGGATGTCTCGGCGGCGGGCTTGTCAGCTTCGTCGGAGCCGCAGCATGCCATGGCATGCGCGATGCGCGCGCTCTCTTCGCGGCTGGTGCCGTAATGCGTGCTCTCGCCCGTGGTGAAGAAGGTTTCCCACGCGATGCCGGCCGGATCGTCGATCCACGACTTCTCTGACTTGGCGTAGCAGCAGGTGGTCTTGCCCTCTTCCAGAATATTACCGCCGGCCTCGTGCAGCCGCGCATAGACTTCTTGCAATTCGCCTTCGTTCTCGACCTGGATGCCGAGATGGTCCAGTCCGGGCTTCCGCCCGCGCGTCGAGATGGCGAAGTTCATGCGCGGATCCTCGAGCATCCACTTGGCGTAATCGTCTTTCACAACCGCGGGCCTTGCGGCGAATAGCGCCGAGTAGAAGCCGATGGCGTTGCCGATATCGTCGACAGAAACGTGGACATGCATGCGTTTCATCACACAGGCTCCTTCTTCGATTTTTCTCGTTTGGTGCGCGCTGGCTTGCATGCCGCGGGCGCACAGGCGGCCGTGTCGCCCTGACAGCAGTTCTCGGTGAGGAAGCCGAGCAGAGTGTTCATGGTCTCGAAGCGCGCCGCGTAGATCATCGAGCGGCCGTCGCGCCGAACGGTCACGAGGCCCGCCTGGCGCAGGCGGTCGAAATGGAAGGTGAGCGTGTTCGGCGCGAGATCGAGCGCCTCGGCCACTTTGCCGGCGGGCAAGCCCTCAGGGCCCGCCTGCACTAGCAGGCGGAACACGTCCAGGCCATTGTCCTGGGCCAAGGCCGCCCGGGCCGCGACGGCGTCTGCCTTTTCCATATTTCAACGAATATGGAAATGAAGCGCCCGCGTCAAGCATTATTTCAACGCCTATTGAAACGATCCCCGCTGCCGCGTGGCCGAGCGCGGTGCGCGCGCCACGCGGTCCGGTTCGCCGCGGCGCCGGCGAAGGCGCCGTAACGGCCGCCGGTCGATCGCCGCTCCGCACGCGGCTCCGGAAAAAAGAACGCCGTCAAGCGAAGCCGCTCACACAG
>DASXOK010000550.1:0-16491 GCA_036494425.1 Pseudolabrys sp. | reverse complement strand
CCTGCATAATGGTCCATGGTCGTCCCTCGATGATGCTTGGAGCGGCCCAGGCCGACTCCGTTGTTTCGACACCATCAGTTTGAGGGGCGACCGCCTCGCCACCAAGCAAGCCGCGCGCGAGCGCGCCACCACAGAGCGCCGTAGCGAGCGAGCGGCTTGCCAGGCGCCGGCCCGTTACCCCATCTACGGGCGGGGAGGGATCAGAAAGTTAGTCTCACTCCGGCGAGATCGATGGAGCGGACGAGCCGGTGATCTGCTCGATCACATCCGGACGGTCATGATTTTCGCGAATGAGAAAATCGTCGGTCACTTCGCGCAGGCGCCTGGTCAAATTCGCCGCAAGATCCCTGGCATCGGAACGGGCATATTCGCGATAGATCGCGCGCACCGCGTCGACATGCTGGTCGACCAACTTGAGCGGAATGCGGTCGGCCTCGGGGGTAAATTCGATCAGCCGGCACAGGCTGTCGGCGGCCGCGGCGACCGCCGGATAGCCCAAGGTCGCGGCCTGCCCCTTGATGTCGTGCGCGGCGTGAAACAGTGCCTGCTTGTTTTTCTTGCCGAAGCCGCCATCGATCACGTCGCGGCGCGCTGTGTCGAGGCGCTCGCATTCCTCGTCCATCCAGGCGCTGAATTCGCTCGACAGTTCGGCCAGCGCCTGCTCCGCGCGGCGCACCGGATCGTCCTCGCGGGGCAAAGGCGGCTTGGTCGAGATCGCCTTGCGCAGCTTGTTTTCCGGGACGATCACCTCGTGATCGCCGTAAGTGGCGATGGCGGCCGTATCTTTCGGTGCCATGATCGGTACTTTCCTCAGCCCGTTGTGCGCGCTTTGTCGAGCAAGGGAGCTTGGCGGATAACATCGGCCTTGCCGCCCTTGCGACGTTCGGGGCCGACGTAGCCCGGATTGACGTTGCGGCGCCGGTCGGGCCCGAAATAGGTCTTGGTCTTGATGAAAGGTCTAGGATTGGCGATCACGTTGGCGATGCGTTGATAGAGGCCTTTGGCCGAGATTGGCTTGGCCAAAAATTCGGTGACGCCGGCGTCGCGCGCCGCGGTGACGCGCCGCTTCTCGGAATGGCCTGTGAGCATGATGATTGCGACGTAAGGATTGGCGTTGGCGCCGGGCTGGCGGATCATCTGCGTCAGCTCGAGGCCGTCGAAGATCGGCATCGCCCAGTCGGTGATCACGATGTCGGGGACGTAATGGGTAAAGGCCTCGAGGCCGGCGGCGCCGTCTTCCGCCTCATAGACTTCGCGTGCGCCGAAGCCATGCAGCAACGTGCGCATGATCCGGCGCATGTGGGCGTTGTCGTCGATGACGAGGAAACGCAGTCGGTTGAAATCGATCCGAACCATGATGCCCCAGGCCCGGGGTCCCCTTCGCCCGCAACCGTTCCATGAACCTACTGGGCCCGCGTTAACGGGGGGTTTAGGGTTCGTGGGCCAGCGCGCCGGTGTGTACAGCGGTATTTTGTCACTGGACCGACGCCCAAGCCGGGGTCATCGTGCGGCTGCGCTGGCGCCGTTGCCGGGCGCGCCTGACGGGTCTCCCTCTGACAAAGGCCATTGCCATGAAGACCATTCTCATTCCGACCGAGGATCACGACTCCATGCCTGCGGTGCTGGAAGCGGCGCGCCTGATCGCCAGCACCTTCGACAGCTATATGGAGGGCTTCGCGGTGCGGCCGGCGATCGGCACCTATGTGACCGTCGAGCCGGTCAGCAGTTTGGCGATCTCCGGCGCCTTCGAAGAGGACACCGCGCGCGAGGCAGCCGAGTTGTTCGAAGCCTTCATGCGCAGGCACAATGTGCCGCGCGCGGTGGCGAATGAGCCTGCGGTCTATTCCTACGCCTGGCCGCGCGCGGAATCGGCCGACGACGGCTTCCTCGGCAGCTATGGCCGCACCTTCGATCTCATCGTGCTGGGCCGGCCCGGGCGCGATCCGCAGAACGCGCGCATGCCGCCGCTCGAGTCGGCGCTGTTCGAGAGCGGACGGCCCGTGCTGATGGTGCCGCGTTCCGTCCCGCTGAGCCTCGGGCGCAACGTGGTGGTCGCCTGGAACGGCAGCACCGAGCAGGCGCACACCAATGCCTTCGCGCTGCCGCTCTTGAAGCTCGCTGAGCGGGTGACGGTGCTCTCGGTGGAGGGCGGCACCACCCCCGGGCCCTCGGGGGAGATGGCAGCAGTGCATCTCCGCCGGAACGGCATTAATGCAATCGCGTTGACGATCAAGCCGGGCACACGCACAACAGGTGAGGCGATTCTCGATCAGGCCACATCCATGGGGTGTGATCTCCTGGTCAAGAGTGCTTATACGCAAAGCCGTCTGAGCCAGATGATCTTCGGCGGTGCGACGCGGCATATTCTTGCCAATGCCACCTTGCCGGTCCTGATGGCGCACTGATAAAGCACGAAGGCGCGGGGGCGCTATCAGGACGAGAGAACATTGCTGAAAGCGCCCGAACAACAAAAAGAAAGCGCCGAAGTTTCCGAGGGTGCAAAGGCGCCGGCGTTCCTCACCGTCTTTCCCTCCATTATGCTGCCGATGTTCCTGGCGGTGGTGGACCAGACCATCGTCGCCACGGCGCTCCCTGCAATTGCTGGGGAAATGGGCCAGGTTGAGCGCACGTCCTGGATCGTCGTCTCGTATTTGATCGCCTCCACCGTCGCCGCACCGATCTACGGGCGCCTGGGCGACTCGTTCGGACGCCGGCTTTTGATGTTCGTAGCGCTCGGCGTCTTCATCGTCGCATCGCTGCTATGCGCGGTGGCGCCGACGATCCTGCTCCTGAGCGCGGCGCGCGTGCTCCAGGGCCTCGGCGGCGGCGGACTGATGACGCTGTCGCAAGCGCTGGTTGGCGAGTCGATCCCGCCGCGCGAGCGGGCGCGTTACCAGGGTTATCTCGCGGCGGTCGCCGTGTGCGCCAACACCTTCGGCCCGGTGGCCGGCGGCTATCTCACCGAGCATTTCGGCTGGCGCTCGATCTTCCTCATCAATATCCCGATCGGGCTCGGCGCGCTGGCGCTGACGTTCCGGATGCCCGCGCGCAAGACGGCGGAGCGCGTGAAGTGGCGCTCCGATCCCGGCGGACTCGTGTTCTTCAGCGTGTTCGTCGCGGCGACGCTCTTCGCGCTGGAGCAGGTGCAACATGCCGACGTTTCCGCCTTGCCGATGGGCGGCATTCTGCTGGCGATCGGCCTAATCGCGCTGGTGCTTTTGGTGCGGCACGAGAATCGCACCGAGTCGCCGCTCATCCCGCTCGGCCTCTTGCGCATGCCGGCGATCTGGAAGAGCGACGCACTTGCCGCCTGTCATGGCGGCGCGCTGGTGTCGCTGATCACGTTCCTGCCGGTCTATCTCGAAGTCGTGCGCGGCACCTCGCCCTCCGAGACAGGCGTGCTGCTGGTGCCGTTGACCATCGGCATCGGCGTCGGTTCGCTGGTGACGGGGCGGCTGGTCAATAGGACGGGCCGCACCACGATCTATCCGATCGTGGGCATCGCGCTGCTCACCATCAACATCCTGATCCTCGCCTTCTTCGCGCCGCAGTTGAGCACGCCCGCCTTCGCCGTGCTGCTGTTGTTCAACGGCCTGTTCATGGGCACGGTGATGGGCGTGGTCCAGGTCCTGGTGCAGTTCGCGGCGGGCGGTTTGCGGCTTGGCGAGGCGGCGGCATCGGTGCAGTTCTCGCGCTCGATCGGCGCGGCGTTCGGCACGGCGCTGGTCGGCACCATGCTGTTCGCCTTCCTGACCATCCGCAATCCGGAAGCGGCGCGCGTTTTCGCGACGATGGTCGAGCACGGCATGCAAGGCGCGCCTGTGCTCTCGCCCGAACAGCGGGCGGCCGTCCAGGTGGACATCACCGAGGCGTTCCGCGCCGCGTTCCTGCTGATCGCGGTGTTCACGACCGGCGGGTTCTTCCTGGCACTGACCAATCCGCTGCGGAAGATCTAGGCCGTCAACAGTGCGCTCATGATGCGCTCGCGCGTGAGCGGCAGGTCGCGGATGCGGGCGCCGAGCGCATGCGACACGGCATTACCGATGGCCGCAGCCGTGGGGCCGGCGGTGACTTCGCCGACGCCGAGCGGGACATCGTCCTTGGTGTTGATCAGTTCGATGTCGATCTCCGGCACTTCGCTGAACTTCAGCACCGGATAGGTCTCCCAGTCGAACGATGCGATGCCGTTATCGAAACGCACCTGTTCCTTGAGCACCCAGCTTGCCGACTGGATAATGCCGCCTTCGATCTGGTTGATGACGCCGTCCGGATTGATGACGAGCCCGGCATCGCATGCGCACCAGACGTGGCGCAGGCGGATGTCTTCGTCGACTTCGAGTTCGACAATGACAGCCGTATAGGCCGCACGGTTCTTGTAGCGCGCAAAGGCAATGCCGCGGCCGATGCCTGTGCCGCCCGGCGCGTCAGCCTTCCAGTTCGCCATCGCCGCAGTCTTCTCGATGACGGCGCGGGCGCGTTGATCGGCGGTGATCGAGAGGCGGTACTGGACGGGATCGACGCCGGTGCGCTCGGCCAGTTCGTCGATGCAGCACTCCAGCGCGAAGACATTCGGCATTGCGCCGAGCCCGCGCAGCGCAGAGGTGCGCACCGGCGTTTCGGTCACTAGGTGATGGATGATGCGCTTGGCGGGAATGTCATAGAGCGGCTCGGCATTGCGCGTCGCGCCGCCGCCATTGGCCTCGGGCACGTCGCCGGGCGGCGGGGCGGCCGGCGGATCGGGCAAAGCCAGCGCCCCGAGCAGATTGCCGCCGGCGCCGGGGCGCAGATTGTGCGTCGGGCTCCAGATCTCGGCGGTCCAGTCGGCGGGCTTGCCGGCTGCGTCGAGCAAAGCGCGCACCTCCACGATCATGGCCGGCGTCTTCGGCTCGTAGACGACTTCCTCCTCGCGCCGCCAGCGCACGCGTACCGGCACGCCGGGCTTCTGCACCGCGATGATGGCGGCGTCGGCGGCCGCGTCGTCGGCGCCGTTGTGGCCGTAGCAGCCCGAGCCCTGCGCGTGATGCACGCTGATGTTGGCGGCGTCTATGCCGATCTCGCGCGCAAGCGCCGGGCGCAATGGGAAGACACCCTGGCAGTGCGTCCATACCGTGAGATGGCCGTCTTTGTAGAGCGCCAGCCCGCACGACGGAGAGATCGAGGCATGCGCGAGATAGCCGCGCGAGTATGTGGCCTCGAAACGCTCGCGGCCTTGGGGATCGGCCGGCTCCGGTTCGCCGATGAGGCGCTCGATGGCCGGCTGTTGCAAGAGCCAGGAGGCTTCCTGCTGCAACGGCGTCGGCTGCTCGACGTGTTGCCACGTCACATGGTTGGTCGCTGCGGCAGCGCCGAGGTCGACCGCGGTCTCGTCGTCGCCGATAATCGCGAGGAAGTTGCCATGCCGCACGAGTTCGATCTCGCCCTTGGCGGCGCGGCGGATTGCAGCTTCATCGATAGCATCGATCGTCGCGCCGCGATTGGGCTGGCGCACCACGCGCGCATGCACCATGCCGTCGAGCCTCATGTCGTGGATGAAACTCGGCGCGCCGAAGATTTTGCCCGGCAGGTCGAGGCGTGGCGTGTTCGCGCCGATGGTCGCGAGTTCAGTGACCGGTTTACGCGCTCCGCTGCCGGTCGCCTTGGCCGTAAGATCGATTGAAGCCGCGAGCGTCCAGTAGTCGTGTCCGGTCGGCGCGCCATGACGATGAATGCTGCCGTCGTGGATGCTCAGTTCGCTCGCGTCGCAGCCGATCACCGTCGCGGCTTGCGCCAGGACAAGCGCGCGCACGTCGGCGCAGGCTTGTCGCAACGCAACGCCGCCATATTGGATCGACTGGCTGCCGGCGGTGTAGCCCTCGTTCGGCGCGAACACTGTGTCACCGGAGCGCACAGTGATGCGCGTCAATGCGACATCCAACTCGTCGGCGGCGATCTGCGCCATGGCGGTGAGCACGCCCTGGCCGAGCTCGACGCGGCCGGTGCCGATGGTGACCTTGCCGGGCGCCGGAAATGAGACCCATCGATCGAGGATCGGATTGTCGGCGAGCGAAGCGGGCAAAGGGACGATTATGGGCGCATTCATGACGCGGCTCCGGCGCGCATCGCCGCCGCGGCCTTCTCCACCGCGCGCAGGATCCGGTTATGCGAACCGCAACGGCAGATGTTGCCGTCGAGCGCTTCCGCGATCTCCGCGCGTGTCGGTTGCGGGTTGCGCTCGAGCAAAGCCTTGGCCGAAACGATGATGCCGGAAAGGCAGTAGCCGCATTGCCCGGCCTGCTCGCCGAGGAAGGCCTGCTGTAACGGATGCGGATGCACGGCGCTGCCGAGGCCCTCGATGGTGGTCACGCTCTTGCCGGCCACATTCCAGATGGGGCGCGCGCAGGATTTCTCCGGCTTGCCGTCGATCAACACCATGCAGCAGCCGCACTGCTCAAGCCCGCAGCCGAAGCGCGTGCCCATCAGCCCGAGCGCATTGCGCAGCACGTCGAGCAGTGGCGTCTCTTCGTTGGAAAGCGAAACGCTCTCCGGCTTGCCGTTGACGATGAATTCGAACTGCTTGGTCATTCGCGGGTCGCTCCCTTGTCGATCAGCGAAATCAGACTCCGAATTGCTCGCGGAGGATTCGTTCGTCGAGGCTGTGGCCCGGATCGAACAGCATGTTGATCGACGTCGCGAGGTCCATGGCGATATCGACGCTCACCACCGAGCGCACCTCGTCGTGGTCGGCGACGGCGGCGACCGGGCGCTTGTCGGCTTCCAGCACTTCGATGGTCACCTTGGCCTTTTCAGGCAGCAGCGCGCCGCGCCAGCGCCGCGGGCGGAACGGGCTGATGGGCGTGAGCGCCATCAGCCGCGCGTTGATCGGAATAATCGGGCCTTGCACCGAGAGGTTATAGGCGGTCGAGCCGGCGGGAGTCGCGACCAGCACACCGTCGGCGACCAATTCGGGAAGCCGCTCCTCGCTGTCGATGAGGATGCGCAGACGCGCCGCCTGCGCGGTCTGGCGGAACAGCGACACCTCGTTGATGGCGCGATGCAAGAACGCGCGCCCTTGCGTGTCGCGCGCGCGCATCACCAGCGGATGGATCACCGTGACGTGCGCCTTGGCCAGCCGCTCGGCGAGGCCGTCATCCGAGAACTCATTCATAAGAAAACCGACGGTGCCGCGATGCATGCCGTAGATCGGCTTGCCGGAATTCATGAACTTGTGCAGGGTTTGCAGCATCAGGCCGTCGCCGCCGAGCGCGACGATGATATCGGCCTTGTCCGGCTCAGCATTGCCGTAGCGCTGGGTCAGACGCTCGCAGGCGTCGCGTGCCTCCGGCGTGGTCGCCGCGACGAAGGCTATGCTCTGGAGACGTGGGGCCGGCCGGTTCATGAAGGGTGGAAGGTCCAAACGATGGAACGCGCGGTGCTCGTCTATACGACTTGGCCCTCAATTGTCGAGGCGGAGGCGGCCGGCCGGTCGATCGTCGAGCAGCGGCTGGCGGCCTGCGTCAATATCGTGCCAGGGATGATTTCCCACTACTGGTGGGAGCGCAAGATCGAGCGGGCGGAGGAGGCCGTCATGATCGTGAAAACCCGGGCCTCGCTGGCCGAGGCCGTGCGCAAGGCCGTGAAGGAGGCGCACAGTTACGAGATGCCGTCCATTATGGTGCTGCCGGTGGAGAGCGTCGATGCCGAGTATTACGCGTGGATCGTCAGGGAGACGAGCGCCCAGGAATGATGTGTCCCGGGCGCAGCGCGGCACGTCTTCGTGGTGCGCTGCGCCCGGGACCGCAACAAGATCGGTAAGGCCCCGGCTCTGCGGCGCAACACTTCGTCCTGCGCCGCGTCCGGGGCGCGGGGTCTCGCTCAGTAGCTTGCGTTGCCGTCGATGACAGCCCTGAGCTCTTTGTATTCCTCGCAGGTCGTCGTGCCGCAGATCGCGCGCACCTTGTCGAGGAAGTCCTCGGCCTTCAACCGGTTGCCCTGTTCCATGTACCACATGCCGTAATAGGACCAGGTGCGCACGTGGTCGGGATCGGCGGCGAGCGCCTTGTCGTACCATTCCTTCGACTGGTCGTAGTTGCCGAGCTTGCGGTTGGCGTAGCCGATGTAATTGGCGACGTCGGCGTTCTCGTCTTGGCCGAGCGCATGCATGGCGGCGATGCCGCCTTTATAGTCGCCGGACAGGATCTCGGCGCGGGCGGCGCGGTAGCCGCGCAAGAACTGCTCGTAAGCCTGCTGATGCTGCTGCTCCTCGGTGGCGCTGCCGCCCTTCTTCTTTTTCTTGCCTTGTCCGTCGTCGCTTGGCGGCGGGCTGTCGGTGCCCATGGCGTGCACGACGACCGGCTTTAGCCCGATGGCGGTGGTGATGAGGGCGGCGGCGGCGAACATGCTGAAACGGCGGAACGCTTGGGTCGGGGGCATGGGTAACCTCTCCTGGATAGCGGGCCGGTTGCCTGTGCAGGATAGCCGGAACGGCCGACACCGGGGAAAACATTTCGTGAGGGGCCGCTAGTCCCTTGGGCCGACCAAAGAATGAGGCGCCATGATCCCGCCTGTTTTCGGCCACCGCGCCGGCCGTAGTTTGAACGGCGTCTAAAAGCGCACTTCAGAACGCATTCAGTGGCTCAAGCCCAGGATCGCTGGCGAAGATCGGCGACAGGCCGGTCGGCCGAAATCTCCCGGGCTGCGGCGGCCCGACTGACTGAAGGACGAAACCCCCATGTTCAAGACCCTCGCAGCCGCCCTGGTGGCGGGCAGCCTGGTCGCCGCCCCGGCGCTGGCGCAATCGCCCACGACGCATGCCCCGGCGACGCATCATCACGCGACCAAGAAGCACGTCGCCACCCATCATGTCGCCAAGGGTCACCACGTCGCCGCCCGCCATGTCGCGCGCAAGCACATCGCCAGCCATCACGCGACGGCGAAGAAGGTGCACACGACCAAGCACGCCACCCACGCGAAGCCGATCAAGCAGTCGAAGCGCATCAAGCACCCGGTGAAGCACACCGTCGGCTGATCCTCGCCACCGAACGCTGAAATCACGGGACGAGCAGGCGCCACTACCGGGCGGCGCTTGACTCGTCCGCGCGTTCAAGGGAACATTTTATCGTGCTGGTTCCGCGGGGTTGCACCCGGGGACGAAAGAGGGAACACGGCGTCTCGCGTATTCGGAAGGCTTGAATTTCGGGCATTTCGAATTCGCGGCAATCCGTGGCTGCCCCCGCAACTGTAAGCGGCGAGCCCGCGTCCGCATGGCCACTGGGAAACCGGGAAGGCCGGGCGCAACTGGGCGACGACCCGCGAGCCAGGAGACCTGCCAGCGCGGTCACCCAACCGATGGACGGGAGGTCCATACGGAGCGGTCTTTCGCAGCGGTGACGGCAATGCCGGTGCGAAGGCCGTGAGAGACACACTTCCTCACACGACTTTCGGGTAGCGTCAGCGTCGCGCGTTCCATTGCGTGCCTCGTTTTCGTGTCCTTCGCATCGGGCTTGGTCCCACCGATGTGTCCGCGCTGCGCGGACGCAAACGAAGGAACGTATGTGATGGGGGCGAAGTTTCGGCTTGCCGGCGCCGCTTTGGCGCTGGCTGTGGTGGTCGCAAAGCCGGCGAGCGCGCAGGACGCTGGGCAGAGCAACACTCTGGCCTTGCCGACGATCGATGTCGGCGCCAGCCGCGTCGGCAGCGGCGGCATCGTCGGTACGTCGACCAGCGTGATCACAGCGCAGGATATCGAGCGTTCGCCGTCGCAAAGCCTGCCCGACATCCTCGCGCAGCAGACCGGCATCCAGGTTCAGCATCTCTTTAGCGGCACCAACGGATCGCGCGACATGGTCGATCTGCGCGGTTTCGGCGCCTTTGCGCAGTCGAACACGCTCATTCTCGTGAACGGCAGGCGATTCCAGGACTTCGATCTGCAAGGCTTCGATTTTTCGACGATCCCGCTCAACAGCATCGACCATATCGAAATCACGAGGGGCAACAGCGGCGCGGTGCTTTACGGCGACGGCGCTATTGGCGGCGTGATCAACATCGTGACGAAGGCGAGATCGGGGGCGCCGTTCGCAGGCCGGGTCGAAGGCGCGGTCGGTTCCTACAATTACAAGGAGGGCCGCCTATCGGTGAGCGGCGCGTCGGGACCGTGGTCGGCGTCGCTTTACAGCAATGTGGTCGGGACGTCCGGATATCGCGTCAACAGCGACCTTCGCGAGGAAAATTACGTCGCCAATCTGAACTATGCTGCGCTCGGCTGGACAGGCTATTTGACGGTCATCGCGGATAACCAGCGCCAGGATTTTCCCGGCGGCCTTCCAAATTCGTCCGCCCTTCTGCCATTCACACTGGCGACCCCACGCGAGACGAATACGCCGTTCGATTTCGGCAACACCCAGGCCTTCAACGTCACAACGGGATTCTCGGCTCCGCTGGCGTCGGGTGTCGATCTGATCGTCGACGGCGGCATCCGGCGCAAGTTTTTGCTGAGCACGTTCTATAACTATTTCAACACCCCGAGTTTCACATATGACGCAGCGACAGCCGTCCCATCTAGCTATATCAACACCGGTCTGACGACGGCGTCGTTCACTCCGCGCTTGGACATTAAGCGTGAGGCTTTCGGTATTCAAAATCGGCTGCTGACGGGGTTCGACTTCTACAATACGCAATACGATTCAGACCGCTACGAGGCGCCGGGCGACCAGGCGATCCACCATTACAATATCCGCCAGACGACGCTTGCTCTCTACGCGATGAATACTGCTTCGGTCCTGTCGAACCTGGACGTTTCGTTTGGCGGTCGCGTTCAGAACAACATGGTCGCCGCGCAGGACGCCTACAATGCCAGCGCCGATCCATTCGCCTCTCCCGGTGTCGATGCTCAGGCGCCCTCGCTCGACAGCAGCGAATGGCAATGGGCAGCGCACCTCGGCTACGAATACCGCGTCAACCCGGTGTTCACATTGTTTGGCCGCGTCGCACGGGCTTTCCGCCTGCCCAATGCCGACGAGCGGGTCGGGGCAGGCAGCCCATTTGGAATTTTCCCGCCGAATTTCGCGCTGGCGACACAGACGTCCTACGACGTCGAGCAAGGTTTTCGCATCAACGCGGGGCGATTCGGCCTCGAATCGAGCGTCTATCTGATGAACCTGAACAATGAAATCCACTTTATCCCGGCGCTTGGGATCGACACCAATCTCGATCCGACGCGCCGCGTTGGCTGGGAGACGAGCGCGACCTACCAGTTGACCAATGATGTTCGCCTTCGCGGTGGCCTGGCCTATACGAACGCGACGTTTCGCGAAGGGGAGTTCGCCGGCGATCAGATTCCGCTGGTGTCGCCTTGGAGCGGCAATGTCGGTCTGACGTGGAATATCATCGATAAATTCCTGGCCCTCGACGTGACCGGACGTTTCTGGAGCTCACGGCGAATGGACAATGACCAGGCCAACGTGCAGCCGAAGATTCCGGCAAATGGTACGGTCGATGTGAAGCTCGGCGGCACCTATGACCGCTTCTTCTGGTCGGCGACCGTCGAGAACCTCTTCAATGTCAATTATTACGATTATGCAATCGCCAGCAGCTTTACGAGCGGAGTATTTGCCGCTTATCCGCAGGCAGGGCGCACATTCGTTTTACGCGCAGGAGCGACATTCTGACGGGTGAGGGTACACGTGATAAAGAGGCCGCCCGATCGGACGGCCTCTTACGTGTTGATGGACATTCGAATTGGCATCGTTTCATTGGCATGCGTCCGTGAATACCGTTGCGGCCGCAATTCTTCTGCGACCGCGCTGTGGCCTTCGTATTTTTCCTGACGTGAGAATCCTGATCGTATTTTTCCTGGCTGGTCGCGCGCTGCCACGACGCTATCGTGCGTGCATCCAATGCGGGACGACCCGCCAAGCCTTGCGAGGCAGGAGTTTCCAATGAAGACCGCGATGGCGCTGAGTGCCCTGGTGCTGACCGTGTTCGCCAACGTTCCGGCGGAAGCGCGTGTCGATCGCTCGAACGAAAGCGTCACGCGGATCGGCGTAACGACCGGTGCCACGACCAGTGGTACGCAGAGCTGGACGGTCTATGCCCAGTCGGGCCGTCCGGTGACCATGCGTCCGCGTCCCGGCGACAATCGCTGGTGGCCGACGAACTGATTTGCTGCAATCCTGCATCGCACGAAAGTGGGCCGCCCCAATGGGCGGCCTCTTCCGTTTAGGGGCTCAGTTGCGAAGGATTGCGCACCAGCGACTGCCACTCGACCGGCACCAGCTCATAGCCGGTGGAAGTCCTGACGATGTGGCCGCAAGCCGGGAAGGGGAAGTGATAGGCCTCGACGAACGTGCGGTCGGCTGCCGCCTGGTCGAGCATGCGCCGCCGCGCCGCGACCGCCTGCGGCCCATCCATGTCGAAAATCGGCTGCCAATCGGGATGGCGCGCGAACAGATACGGGTTGCGCACCGTATCGCTCATCACGAGCAACGATTCCGATCCGGAATGAATGGCGAAGGCGGTGTGGCCAGGGGTATGGCCGTAGGCGGGTATCGAAACGATGCCGGGCGCGACCTCCGCGCCGGGCTTGAACTGCCGCACCTCCTTGGCAATGTCGCGGAATATCCGCCGCGCGTTGCGGAAGTAGCCGAGCACCGACCCGGTCGCGCGCGCTTCGTTGCCGTCATCCATCCAGAAGGCCCATTCCGGCTCCGGCACCAGGATCTCAGCCTTGGGGAAGACCTTGCCGCCGTCCTTGGTCTTGATGCCGTTGATGTGATCGGAATGGAAATGCGAGATGAGAATCGTGTCGATGGCGTCAGGCGTGATGCCGGCAACCGATAGATTGGAGAACATCGTGCCGGCGCTGTCCACGATCTGCCCTGCCGTGCCGGTGTCGATCAGGATGAGCTTGCTGCCGGTGTTGACCAGTAGCGCGGTGAAGGTGATCGGCAGCACGCTCGGGGGGAGGAAGGCGGCCGCGAGCGCGGCATTCACCTCCGCCCCTGTGGCGTTGCGCATGAACTTGTCGTCGATCGGCAGATACCAGGTGCCGTCATAGAGCGCGGTGAGTTGATAGTCGCCGAGCTTGTATCGGTAGATGCCGGGACCTTGCGCGGTTGCAAGTGGGGCGGCGGCGCGGGAGCGCGGCGCCAGAGTTGCGTAGCCGGCGAGGGCGGACGTGGCCATTGATGTGGCCAAAAATGAGCGGCGGGTGAATGCGGACATCGTTTCCCGTATTGTCGCTTGCAGTGCCTGTGTCGCCGGGTACGTACAACACCATGGCGGCGGCATTATTTCGCGAGGGCTGCCCCGCTAATCCGCCTTGATGTTGTTCTCCTTCACCACCGGTTCCCACAGCGCCATCTGTTCGGCGAGGAACTGGGCCTGTTCCTTCGCTCCGCCGAGCCGCAAGGTGATCTGGAGGTTCTCCGCCAGTTGGTTGGCGATGGTGGGTTCACGCAAAGTCTCGCTCAGAGTTGCCGCGAAGCGCTCGATCACCGGCGCCGGCGTGCCGGCCGGCGCGAACACGCCCCACCAGGCGTAGGACTCCAGGCCCGCAAAGCCGTTCTCGATCGCCGTTGGCACGTTGGCGAGGGGCGCGATGCGGGTCTTGCCGGTCTGCATCAGCGGGCGGATTTTCTCCGCCTTGACCTGAGGCATCACCAGCGCGGCGCTGCCGATGATGAGATCGACGTGGCCGGCCAGCGCATCGTTCATCGCCGGCCCGCCGCCGCGATAGGGCACGTGCACGAGTTGCACGCCGGCGCGTCTGGCGAGCAGTGTCATGGTCAAATGTCCGACGCTGCCGCTGCCGATCGAAGCATAGCTGATCGCGTTCGGCCTTTCCTTGGCGGCGGCGATCACATCGGCGAAGCTCGTGAAGGGGCGCGAGGGATGCGTGCACAGCACGTTCGGCGCCGTGCCGATCAGCAGCACGGGATCGAGATCCTTCACGGTATCGAAGGTCATATTGAGCAGGAACGGGTTCACCGCGTGAGTGTCGAACACGAACAGCCACGTGTTGCCGTCGGGCGGCGATTTCGCCACCACAGCACTGCCGACGCTGCCCGAGGCGCCTGGCCGGTTCTCGATGATCACGGTGGCGCCGAGCTTCTGCTGCAACCCGGGCTGCGCCATGCGCGCGATCGGATCGACGGTGCCGCCCGGAGGAAACGGAACGATGATCTTGATGATGCCGGATGGCCAGCTCTCCGCATGGCTTTTCGTGCCGGCGATGAATGGCGTGGACACCGCGCCGAGCACGAGCGTGCGTCGCGTGAACGTCATCACGTTCCCTCCCTGCTTTATTTTTTGTTTGATCCTAGCATACAACCACGGCGCGTGGGCGCCTTTACTGGCCGTTCCGGCGCGGGGCGCTATGATCGCGCCGGCGGGCGGGGATTCGGAGATTTCGGGATGCGAGGATTGGTATGCGTCGCGCCGTTCGTGGCGGCGCTCGCCCTCGGCGGCTGCGCCAGCGACGACATCGGCCCCAGCCCGGCTGAGCTGAAGGCGCGCTGGGAAGCGCAGAACGTCGTGCCGCAAAACTACAAGAACGATCTGACGGCGTTCCTGCGCACGTATCTTAACGATCCGACCAATGTGCGCGGGGCGGCAGTTTCGACGCCGCAGCTCAAGGATATAGGCCCTGGCCAGCGCTACATTGCCTGCGTGCATTACAACGCGCGCGACATGGACGGGAAATATACCGGCATGAAGGAGGGCGCCGCGACCTTCGTTTCGGGCAAGCTCGACCAGTTCGTCGACACGCCGCGCCAGACGAAGGAACTGTGCAAGGACGTCAGCTACGCGCCCTTCCCGGAGCTGGAGAAGCTGACGCGGTAGCGCGCCGGCGATATACGCGCCGCCATCGAGGCGGCAAAAAAATGCGCCGTTTCCCGTTTCGGAAAACAGCGCTAATAAACAAAACCATTATCGCCGGAGCAAACAGGCACCGGCGCTTCGGCGCGTGGACGAAGCGCGCATTGACCACTTAACCTTGCGGCCAGGTGGAGGTGACGAATTCAGACAGCGAAGCCGAAATCAGCTCAGAGGTCTAAGCGTCACTTGACTTTGAGGTTCTCCGCGGAAGTCTTTCCACGGTTCTCGACGAGTTCGTACTGAACGGTTTGTCCTTCGTTCAGAGTGCTAAGTCCGGCGCGTTCGACCGCCGAGATGTGCACGAACACATCCTTCCCGCCTTCTTGGGGCTGGATGAAGCCGTAGCCCTTCGTCGGATTGAACCACTTTACGGTGCCCTGAGGCATGCTAGATCTCCGAGTATTGCCAACGTGTCAGTGTGGCACAGGCGATAACCGGCGAACAAGGTCCTTCGCCCTCTCGGACGCGTGACTTTTTCGGATTTTTTTATGAGCCGAGAAATGTTCGACTGGTGCCGGCTGAGGGGATTGAACCCCCGACCTTCGGTTTACAAAACCGCTGCTCTACCGCTGAGCTAAGCCGGCGCGGGCACGACAGCTAGCAGTGTCGCCGGTCCTCGACAAGCGCCACCCCACGGCCCCCTATCTTTGCACAGAAAAGCGCCCCGCATTGTAGTGCGGGGCGCTCTGCTCCGGCAGGCTTGCGCGTGCCGTGTTGGCTTGCTGACTTTAGATTTGAGTGATGTCGCGATCCTTCGTCTCGGGCAGGAAGATCAAGGCGACCACGAAGCTCATCGCGGCGACGATGATCGGGTACCAGAGGCCCGAGTAGATATTGCCGGTGGCCGCCACGATGGCGAACACGGTCGCAGGCAGGAAGCCGCCGAACCAGCCGTTGCCGATATGGTAGGGCAGGGAGAGGCCGCTGTAGCGGATGCGGGTGGGGAAGAGTTCCACCAGCCACGCCGCGATCGGCCCGTAAACCATGGTCACGTAGACGACCAGGATCACCAGCAACAGCACCGTCATCGGATAGTTGATGTCGTTCGGATCGGCGCTCGGCGGATAGCCGTGCGCCTTCACCGCGTTGGCAACCGCAACGGCCAGGTTAGCCGTGTTGGCCGTAATGACCTGGTCGCCGATCTTGACGCTCGCCGGCGTGCCCTTCGGCGCCACCACGTTGTCGTAGTTCACCGACAGATTCACGAGGGCCGATTTGATGTTGTCGCACCCGGTCGTGAATTTCTCGGTGCCCGTTGCCTTGAACTGGAACGAGCATTCCGAAGGATCGGCGGTGACCGTCACCGGCGCCGTCGCCAAAGCGTGCTCCAGCTTCGGGTTGGCGAAGTGGGTGAGGCCCTGGAAGATCGGGAAGTAGGTGACGACAGCGAGCGCAAAGCCCGCCAGCATGATCGGCTTGCGGCCGATCTTGTCCGAGAGCCATCCAAACAGCAGGAAGCACGGCGTGCCGATCAGCAGCGCGACAGCGATCATGATTTGCGCGTTGACGGCCGGGACCTTGATCGTCTGCGTGAGGAAGAACAGCGCGTAGAACTGCCCGCCGTACCAGATCACAGCTTCACCAGCGGTGGCGCCGAAGAGTGCGAGGATCGCGATCTTGGCGTTCGCCCATTCGCCG
>DASXOK010000549.1:0-6393 GCA_036494425.1 Pseudolabrys sp. | reverse complement strand
GTCTTGCTCCCGGTGGGGTTTGCCGTGCCGCCGCCGTTGCCGGAAGCGCGGTGCGCTCTTACCGCACCGTTTCACCCTTACCGCGGCCAATACGCTACGCAGCCGCGGCGGTCTGTTCTCTGTGGCACTGTCCCTGAGGCCCGGCCCGCTTGCGCGGGCTAATCCCCGCCGGACGTTATCCGGCACCGTTTGTCCCTGGAGCCCGGACTTTCCTCTCCGGCCGCCTTTCGGCATTGGCGCGGAGCGGCCGTCCGGCCGACTGACGCGGATAGGCATGGGGCCCAGCGGGGCCGCCGTCAAGGCGATCGCGGACGTAGGGCTAAAAGTCAGAAAAAGACCCGGACCTGTCGGGAGGGATGACAGGCCCGGGTTGGGAGGCTCACGATGAAGATGGTGTGGACCTCATCGGTCCGGGGCCTTTATCGCCAAAGACTTAGGCCGAATTCAGACGTTCATTCAGGCCCAGCTTCCAGCCTGCGGCAGAGCGCGGCGGGCAGGTCGCATCGTCGCGAACAGGCGCTTGACCAGCCACTCAAGCCTGGTCAGCAGCGCCTGCACGACCTCAGCACGCTGCGCCTGTTCCTCGATCATGACAGCGGCCATGCTGCTAGGACAAATCATGGCGGCTGAAATGCGGTTGTCGGTGTTCATAGCCGTAACTCCACACATACAGGCATCAGCGGCGACCGGCGGTTCCATGCCTTTATGCTCTGGACGCATATTATTACATCAAACGCAGACGATAATGTGCTATCGTTCACAGTCATATGTGAACCGTAGGAACAAATATGGATGCCACGTCCGACCTGCGGGTCTTCGTCCGGGTCATGGACCGCGGCAGCTTTTCCAGCGCTGCCAATGACTTAGGGCTCACCCCCTCGGCGGTCTCCAAGTTGATCTCGCGGCTCGAGGACCGTCTCGGCGCCCGCCTGCTCGAGCGCAGCACCAGGCGTCTGGCTCTCACGCCGGAAGGCGAAGGCTTCATGGCGCGGGCCCGGCGCATCGTCGCGGATATCGAGGAGGCCGAGGCCGAGGTGGCACGGGCGCGCGGCGCTCCGCGCGGCAAGTTGCGCATCAATTCCGGCACCGCCTTCGGCCTGCACCAGTTGGCACCGGCCCTGGCCGACTTCCTCGCGCGCTATCCGGAGATCGACGTCGATCTGTCGATCACAGACCGTCTCGTCGATCTCATCGAGGAGCAGGCAGACATCGCCGTGCGCTCCGGGCCAATCCCGGAAAGCCCATTCATCCAGCGCAAGGTCGCCGACTTGCAACGCGTGATCTGCGCGGCGCCGTCTTATCTCGCCCGCCGCGGCACGCCGCGCACCGCCGCCGATCTCAAAGACCACGACTGCATCCTGGTTGCCACGCCCGGGCTTGGCCGCTGGCCGTTCGAGACGCGCGCCGGCATCGACGTGGTCGACGTGCGGCCGCGCGTGAGCACCGACGACGCCGAGGCGGCATTGCGGCTCGCAGCTGAGGGCGCCGGCATCGTGCGGTTGTCCGACGTCATCGTCGGCGGGCCGCTGGTCAAAGGCGAACTGGTGCCGCTGCTCACCGATGTCCACCACGTCGAGCCGTTTCCTTTGGCGGCGATCTATCCTCCCGGCCGCAATCGGTTGCCGCGCGTCGAGGTGTTCATCGAATTCCTCATCGAGCGCTTCGGCCATGCGCCATGGCGAAGCGAGGCACAAGTACAGCGATGATCGAAACGCATTAGCTCTGCGGCTTCGGCCGCGTCTCGACGAGCGCGCGCAGAGTCAGCAGCGTCGAGGGGTCGGCGATCCCGTCGATGCGCGCCTGACGGAAATGGCGCTGGAACGCGGCCACCACGTCGCGCGTCGCCTCGTCATATTGTCCGGTCTCCTCGATGCCGTAGCCATAGCCGCGCAACATCCGCTGCAAGCGCGCCACAGCGTCGCCGCGGTCGCCGGATTGCAGCGTCAGCCCGTCGAGGTTGAGCGGCGCCGCGCGCACCCAATGGCCGATGCCGGATTCACTCAACAGTTCCCAGGGAAATTTCTCGCCCGGATCCTGCTTACGCGACGGCGCAACGTCGGAATGCGCGAGGACGCGGTCGGGACTGATCGGTCCTCGCCGTGTGATGATCGACTTGCACAGCGCGATCACCGCGGCGGTCTGTCGCAGCGGAAAATCGCCGTAGCCGAATTCGTGTCCAGGATTGACGATCTCGATGCCGATCGAGCGCGAATTGATGTCGGTGTCGCCGCCCCAGGACGATACGCCGGCGTGCCAGGCGCGCAATGCCTCCGGCACCATCTGAACGATGCGTCCGTCTTCGGACACGAGGTAGTGCGATGATACCTTGCTCTCGCTCGTGGTGAGGCGCGCGAGCGCAGCTTCGCCCGTCTGCATGCCGGTGTAGTGCACGAGGATGATATCCGGCGCACTCTTCCGCTCGTCGAAATTCGGCGACGGAACGACATCCGAGACAATGAAGGAATCCGGTTGAAATGCGGACATGGTCCGTCCGGCGTCGAACCGGGTTTGTGTTGTGAGGGCCTGCATCATTCACTGCGTCGTCGATAAAAAGCAAGACTCGCGACGCGCATGCGGCGGATGCAGCAATAACTTGTTCGTAAGAGATGCAACGCGCTTGCACGACACAGCAAAAGCCCGGGCGATGTGTCATCGCCCGGGCCAAACGTCTCGCATCCATGTTACGTGCTTAACGTGCGATCAGCGTGCCGTCGGCGGCGTGGTGCCCGAGGGGCGCATGGCGCCCGGCCCGCCGCCGCCCGGCGCTGAGCCGGTGGTCGTCGCCTTCGGCGGCTCGTAGCGCGCGAAGCTCTGCGCGTTCTTGAGCTCGTCCTGTGTCATCGACAGCTTGAGCTTGTCGGCGCCGCCGTTATCCCCGGGGACCGCCGTGAACGACGCCGGTGCCAGCGCTACTTCCTTGGCGCCCATGCCGAGGAAGCCGCCAACGCTGACGACGTAGGCTTGGATCTTGCCATCCTTGTCGAACAGGATGTCGCTCACGTCGCCGATCTTCTTGTCGTCGGCGCCGAGCACGTCGGTGCCCTTGAACTTCGTCGCCAGCAACTGATCCGGTTTCTGCGAGGTCACCAGATCCGCTTTGCCCGATGTCGACGTGCTCGTTGCCGCCGGTGGCGAGCTTGTGGAATCCGCGGGCGCATTCGGCGACTGCGCCAGCGCTCCCGATATCATCAGCGCGCCGATCGCCGCGCCGAGCGTCACTTGCTTCATCATGTCTCTGCCTCCTTGTTCGCGCGATGGAACTCATCGCGTCCTCCGCGGCGGACTCGTTGCGGCCCGCCCTTCTCGAAAACTCGTGGAGGACAACCCTCGTTCCCCTGCAAGCCCGCTAAAGCGGGTCGCGCAAATTGCAGGGCCGGCGCGCTGCCAGTGATGCGCGCTGGGCGACTGTAAAAAGAGGCCGTGGCAACAAATCCTTAAGTTTAAGCGCCGTTAATGATGAGGCGACGCCGCGCGGTGCGTCGGTGTCCGGGAACGGCCGCCGAGGCAAGCCGATTCCATTGACGCCCATAATTTCCCATGATATCCCACGAGCACTCATCGAGGATTGCGGGGCCGGCCCAGGGCGACCAGGGGACAGGCCCGGCGATCACAAAGATCAGAGTCCGCGTGGCTTGCGGTCGTAGCGTCCAGTCGGCGTTGGGTGCCGGATATGAACCGCTTCGTGTCGAACATCACGTTGCGGCTCGACTCCAAGGGGCGCGTCTCCATTCCCGCTTCCTTCCGAACGGTGCTCGGCCGCGACGGTTTCGACGGGCTTTATTGCTATCCAGCGCTCGACCGTCCGGCGATCGACGCCGGGGGGAATGCGCTGATGTCCGAGATCGAGGCGTTGATCGAACGTTTCACGCCGTTTTCGGAGGAGCGCGAGCAGTTCGCTCTGGCGCTCTACGGGACCAGCGAGACGCTGAAGGTCGATGGCGAGGGACGCGTGGTGTTGAGCGAGACGCTCAAGCGTCATGCCGGGATCACGGACGCGGTCACGTTCGTTGGTCTTGGGCACAAGTTTCAGATCTGGGAGCCCGGCCGGTTCCACAACGAGCTCGCGGAGGCCACCCAAAAGGTGCGCGCGCTCAAAGCGGAGCTGAGTTCTCAGGTGGCGGTGCGGACCGCGTCAGGAGCACGGGAATGATGGCGGGCGGCGGCGGCTCTGCTGCTGCTGGCGGACCAGCCCCCCACATTCCCGTGCTCGGCACGCCGGCCCTTCAATTCCTCAACGTCCGCGACGGCGGCGTCTATATCGACGGCACGTTTGGCGCCGGCGGCTATACGCGCGCGATCCTCGATGCGGCGAATGCGCGCGTCATCGGTATCGACCGCGACCAGACCGCGATCGCCTTGGGCTTCGATCTGGTCGAGCAGGCGCAAGGACGGCTGACGCTGATCGAGGACCGTTTTTCGAATCTGGATGCTGTTGCGCGCGATTGCGGCTGCGAGAGCGTCGATGGCGTCGTGCTCGATGTCGGTGTCTCGTCGATGCAGCTCGATACGCCGGAGCGCGGGTTCTCCTTCCGCTTCGACGGCCCGCTCGACATGCGCATGGGTGGCGAGGGGCCGAGCGCCGCCGATGTCGTGAACACGGCGGGCGAGCGCGATCTCGCCAGCATCATCTTCATCCTTGGCGAGGAGCGCTTCTCGCGACGAATCGCCCGCGCCATCGTCAAGGCGCGCGGCGAAGCGCCGATTGCGACGACACGCGGGCTCGCCGATATCGTTTCATCGGTGGTGCGCACCAAGCCCGGCGACATCCATCCGGCGACGCGCACGTTCCAGGCGCTGCGCATTTTCGTCAATGACGAGCTCGGCGAACTCGCCAACGCGCTCATCGCCGCCGAAAATGTGCTCAAGCCCGGAGGCCGGCTGGTGGTGGTGTCGTTCCACTCGCTGGAAGACCGCATCGTCAAATCCTTCCTTGGCTCGCGCGCGGAGACGCGCGGCGGCTCGCGGCATGCGCCCGAGGTGCAACGCGCCGCGCCGAGCTTCACCGTGTTGACCAAGCGGCCCATCGTTGCCGACGAGGACGAGATCGCGCGCAACCCGCGCGCCCGCTCCGCCAAGCTGCGCGCCGGCGAGCGCACCGGCGCGCCTGCGCATCGCGCCGACGCAGACGAGTTGCTGCCGCGGCTGCCGTCGCTCGCCGAACTCATGAGGGGGCGCTGAGCATGCGCCTTCTCAATATCATCGTCATCGCCGCGCTGATCCTGGCAGCTTCGGTGGTCTATAAAATCAAGTTCGACTCCACGCTCCAGGCCGAGCGCGTCGCCAAGATGCGCAGCGAGTTGAGCCACGAACGCAACGCCATCGCCACGCTGCGCGCCGAATGGGCGAAGCTCGACACGCCCGGCCGCATCCAGAGTCTGGCGGAGCGCCATCTCGCCCTCAAGCCGATGCTGACTCATCAGTTTGACACCTTTGACAACTTGCCCGATCGGCCGTCCGCGACTGCGCCCGCGCCCGTGGGCGATCCGATCGGCGCCATGCTCGAGAGAACGCCCGAGACGACCGGCAGCGTGCCCGCGCCGGCCCCGGCTCTGCGGTGACGCCATGACAACCCCGACCAACCCACAGAAAACCGAAACCCGCTGGCAACGCTGGCTGCGCTCCTTGCTCTACGGCAAGGATGTGGACCGCAATGTGAAGGCGAAGGCGCGGCTCGGTCTCGCCATCGTCGCCTTTGCAGCCGTTTACTGCATCATCGGCGGACGGCTTGTGATGTTCGCGGTGATGAGCGATGGCCACGGCGGCCACCGCACCGTCGGCCAGGACGCGGTTGCTACCGCACGTCCCGACATTCTCGACCGGCGCGGCGAGATCCTCGCCACCGACGTGAAGTCGCCCTCACTCTTTGCCGAGCCGCGCAAGCTCATTGACGTTGACGAGGCGGTTGAGCTTCTCACCGCCGCGCTGCCCGACCTCGACGCCAAGGAAGTACGCGAGCGTCTCTCCTCGAAGCGCGGCTTCGTCTGGCTCAAGCGTGAGATCACGCCGCAGCAGCAGCGCGAGGTGCATCGCCTCGGCATTCCCGGCGTCGGCTTTCTGACGGAAAACAAACGCGTCTATCCGAACGGCCCGGTCGTCTCGCACGAGATCGGCCACGTCAACATCGACAATCAGGGCATCGCCGGCATCGAGAAGTGGCTGGACGGGCAGGGGCTCGCCGCGCTGCATATGGCTGGGCTTGCCACCGATCGCTTGCAACGGCCCGTGGATCTCGCGCTTGATCTGCGCGTGCAGTTCGCGATGCGCGACGAACTCGTGAAGGCGCGGGAGAAGTTCAAGGCCAAGGCTGCCGCCGGCTTGGTGCTCGACGTCAACACCGGTGAGATCGTGTCGATGGTCTCGGAACCGGATTACGACCCGAACAATCCGCGCGAG
>DASXOK010000548.1:0-1584 GCA_036494425.1 Pseudolabrys sp. | reverse complement strand
CCATCCGATGGCGCTGCTGTCGCTGGCCGATCTCTATGAGTCGGTGAAGAAGCCGCAGATGGCGATCAAGGTCTATGAGCGCGTGCCGGCGTCCTCGCCGTTGAAGCGCAACGCCCAGATCCAGCTCGCCACCGATCTCGACAGCGCCGACCGCGGCGACGAAGCGATCAAGATCCTCAAGGGCGTGATCGTGGACGATCCGAAGGATCTCGAAGCGATCATGGCGCTCGGCAATATCGAGCGCGGCCGCAAGAAATTCGCCGATTGCGTCGGCACCTATTCGCAAGGTGTCGACGGGCTGACGCCGGGCAACGACAAGACCAACAGCGTCTGGTACTATTATCGCGGCATCTGCGAGGAGCGCTCCAAGCAGTGGAGCAAGGCGGAAGCCGACATGCGCAAGGCACTCGAGCTGCAGCCCGACCAGGCGCACGTGCTGAACTATCTCGGCTATTCCTGGATCGACCAGGGCGTCAATCTCGACGACGGCATGAAGATGATCAAGCGCGCCGTCGAGCAGCGCCCCGACGACGGCTACATCGTCGACTCGCTCGGCTGGGCCTATTTCCGTCTCGGCAATCACGAGGAGGCGGTGAAGAACCTCGAACGCGCGATCGATCTCAAGCCCGAGGATCCGACCATCAACGACCACCTCGGCGATGCCTATTGGCGGGTCGGCCGCACGCTGGAAGCCAAATTCCAGTGGTCGCATGCGCGCGACCTCAAGCCCGAGCCGGAAGAGCTGCCGAAGATCGAGGCCAAGATCGAAAACGGTCTGCCGGAAGAGCAGCCCCCGGCCGCTGCTGCCGCCAACGACAAGAAGAAGGACGGCGATGGCAAGGACGAGGGCAAGGGCGGTTAGAACCTGTGCGCGAGTTGGGCATCTCGCCGATGTTGAGTGAAGAGGGACGCGCCAAGGTCAATCTGAGCCTGCGCGTGGTCGGCCGCCGCGTCGACGGCTACCACGATCTGGAAAGCGTGGTGGCGTTCGCCGATTGCGCCGACCACCTGACGCTCGTGCCGGGCAGCGAGCTCAGCCTCGAGACCACGGGCCCGCTGGCGCAGGCCTGCGGCGAAACCAGCGACAATCTGGTGCTGAAGGCGACGATGCTGCTGGCCGCGCGCGTGCCTGACCTCAAGGTCGGCGCTTTCACTCTCCACAAGGTCTTGCCGGTCGCGGCCGGCATCGGCGGGGGCTCGGCGGATGCCGCGGCGGCGCTGCGGCTGCTTGCAAAGCTGAACGACATTGCGCTCGACGATCCCCGTTTGCTCGAAGTGGCGCTGGAGACCGGGGCCGACGTCCCGGTCTGTCTCGCCTCGCAAGCCTGCGACATGACCGGCGTCGGCGAGCAGCTGCTGCCGCTGAGTTTGCCGAAGATTCCGTGCGTGCTGGTCAACCCTTGCGTCCCCGTCGCCACCAAGGACGTGTTCAAGGCACTAGGTTTGCGCAACGGCGAGCTTCTGGTCGGCGCCACCGATGTTCTCCGGGGCCCCGACTGGCCGGAGCCCGGCGCCTCGCTCGAAGACTGGGTCGAGGTGCTTGCCGCAAGCTCCAACGATCTGGAAGAGCCGGCCATGCGCATC
>DASXOK010000547.1:0-3334 GCA_036494425.1 Pseudolabrys sp. | reverse complement strand
CGGGTGTAGTTCCAGTTTGCACTCCGCAAGCCGCGCTTCCAACGCTCGCCACAACGACCGCGACTGCGCCTCGTTGCGACAGTGACAGATGACATCATCAGCATAGCGCTCGAACGGGATGTCCGGATAGTTTGTCTTCATCCAACGATCGAACGCATAGTGAAGGAAGAGATTGGCCAAGATCGGGCTCACGACTGCCCCTTGCGGGGTGCCCTTTTCTCGGTCAACCAGCGTGCCATCCGGCATGCTCACAGGCGCCTTGAGCCATCTTTCGATGTAGAGCAGCACCCATGGGCTATCGGTATGGTGACGCACAGCTCGCATCAGCAACTCCCAATCGATATTATCGAAGAAGCCTTTGATGTCGAGATCAAGCACCCAGTCGTAACGCCAGCATCGCTGCCGCGCCACGGCCAGAGCATCGTGCGCCGACCGACGGGGACGGTACCCGAACGAGCTCTCATGGAATATCGGTTCCACCAAAGGCTCCAGGTACTGCTTGACCACCATCTGGGCGATTCTGTCGGAGACCGTCGGAATACCCAGCGGCCTCGTTCCGCCATCGCCCTTCGGGATGTCAACCCGTCGGACTGGCGGCGGCAGGTAGCTGCCAGACGACATTCGATTCCAGAGCTTGTAGAGGTTGTTCGAAAGATCAGCCTCGAAGTCTGCGATCGACTGTCTGTCTACTCCAGCCGCTCCCTGGTTGGCCTTCACACGTTTGAAGGCTTCCCAGACTTCCCGCTTCGGGATGTCGAACGGCTTTGCCTTGTCCACGGGCTCCTCCCGTCGCCGGTTGGCTCGTGGGCCCGGCTGAACAACGCAGCCCCTTCGGTCCAGCCCCATTACAGAGCCTTCATCCCTACTACGAGCTGCTCCGCCCCTGTGCTCCGCTTCGGTACTCTGGTCCTTGCGGTGTGCGCCGCTTGGACGTCTCCCTTGGCATCGGAGCGACAGGTTCTCACGTTCCGTACAAGAGCCTGGTTGAGCTTCGCGCCGCCTACATGCCGGATGCCGCTCGGGCAGGCTTCAGGGTTCTCCCGAGCTGATCCCGGAGGAAGGGTCACCCCCCGGAATGGAGCGTGTCAACGACTTTGATACAGCCGGGGGTCGGAGTTTAGGCTCAGAGTTTTGGTTTCTTTGAGCGTCGCGAGTGGAAGGCCAGCGATTAACGAAGAGGTCCAGCCTGTGGATTTGTGGACAACGCAAGCGCGTTGACCACAACCCCACAGGTGCCACAACCGCGAAAGCTGAGGTATAATTCGTTAATCAAGGCGATCAGCTTCGCGCGCCGCCAACCCGCCAGCAGCTTGGGCTTTGCAGAGGCATCGACTAAAGGTTGCCGTGATCAAGGATGCGCCGTTCTGCTGAGGCCGCTCAGCGGGTCCACTGGCAGCGTCGATGAACCGCTTGGGTTTGATGGATGGTGGATTGATCCAGGTTGCTTTCGGTTTGGCCGGCGGTGTCGGGGGCCGATTGACGAAGCGCTCAGGGTGTTGGCGAAGGGCCTGATCGAGAGTGTGCTGGCGAGCGAGGTAGACGGCGTTGGCCTGGCCGTAATGAACCTGGTTTGGGGTCATCAGGCCGATCCCGAAGTGGTGATGGTCCTGATTGTACCAATCAAAATAATAGCGCAAGAAGCCTCGGGCATCCTCGATGCAGCCGAAGCGCGCAGGGAATTGCGGCTGGTATTTCAAGTTCTTGAACTGGCTTTCGGAGAACGGGTTGTCGCTGGACGTGTGCGGTCGGCTATGCGAGCGGGTGACGCCAAGATCTGCCAGCAGCAGCGCGGTGGCTTTGGCCTTCATCGGTGCACCGCGATCTGCGTGCAGTGTGAGCTGGCCGTATGGCACTCGGTGCTTTGCAATCGCCTCATCGAGCAATGGCTTGAACAGGGCCGCACTTTCCGCATCGGCCACACACCAGCCGACCACGCGTCGGCTGAAGATGTCGAGGATGACGTAAAGATAGAAATACGTCCATTTCGCCGGCCCCATCAGCTTGGTGATGTCCCAGGACCAGACCTGATTGGGGCCTTCCGCCAGCAGCTCGGGCTTCTGATAGACGGGGTGGCGCAGCTGAGCGCGGCGTTCGCGCACTTCGGCGTGCTGCTCGAGGATGCGATACATCGTGCGGATCGAGCAGTGGTAGATGCCCTGATCGAGCAGGGTGGCGTAGACTTCCGCCGGCGCCTGGTCGACGAAACCTGGCGCATGCAATAAGTCCAGAACCGCCTGCTGTTGTGGGATAGTCAGCGCCCTGGCTGGCCGAGCTCGCGGGTGGCGGACCGCCGCCGGTGCGGCCAGAACGGCGCGTCGGCGCTGAACGGTGGCGCGCGAGACGCCCAGCGCGGCACAGGCCATGGCAGTCATGCGGTTGGCCGGCGCGAGCGCCACGATGGCCGCTGTCAGGGCTCGCCGTCGCTCGGCGCCAACGGGATACCCAGCAGTTCCGCAACTTTTTTTTGCACGTCGATGATGGCCTCGGCGCGGGCCAACCGCCGCGTCAGACGCGCATTCTCCCGCTGAACAAAAGCGAGTTCGCCCGCCAGCGGGTTGGGCTCGGCGGTTTTCGGGCCGCGCTTGACCGGAACCAGAGCGCCAAAGGCCCCGGCCGCGCGAAGTCTACGCCAGTCGCCGAGCGTCGAAGAGTAAATGCCCTCGCGACGCAAAATCGCGCCAACCCCACCGGTGTCGGCGGCGCGATCGGTCTCGGTCAGGATGCGCAACTTGTCCTGGGCAGTGAACGTCCGTCGCCGCGGGCGATTGGAGAGTTCGGGTGACGCAGCGGATGGCGCCGGTACAACCGTCGGTCTGCGCAAACCGACCGTGACGGCGCCACCTGCTGGATTAATCGGCTTCGGGAGCATGGGCATGAGTGAGATGATCCTTCTGCGCCCTCAAGTCTAAATTTCCCGGGCTAAGATGTCTCACTTTCATTGGCACGGAGGGTAATGTGATGGCTAGTGTCGGCCCGGATTAGCTGCACCGTGACACGCACCCGGCGCCCCGATTTGCGCACGCTACCCTCCACCACATAGCGCACGCCCAGCTCCTCACCGACCTTTTTTACAGCGACGGTCCTACCCTTGTAGGTGAAGGTCGACGCACGCGCGATGACCGGGAAGGCCCGCCAGCCGGCCAGGAGCATAATGATGTCCTCGGTTATACCGTCGGCGAAGAACTCCTGCTCCGGGTCGCCGCTGAAGTTCGCGAACGGCAAGACGGCTATAGCGCGGTGGTCGTCAAACTTCGCCGGCGACCCTGAGCCCGCGGCAGCGGCTGCGGGCCTGCTATCGACGCCGGGGTCTATCCGATAGACGCGGATGGGCCTG
>DASXOK010000546.1:0-8854 GCA_036494425.1 Pseudolabrys sp. | reverse complement strand
GTAATCGTCGGTCGTGCGCACGCGTGGCCGCGCGGGTGCGCCGAAAGGATCGAACTGCTCCTCCGCCATCGCATTGACGCGGCAGTCTTCGCACATGCGGATCACGTCGAGGCGCTTCTTGGAGTCCTTGTACATCCAATGCTTGCCTTCGAGCTTGGCGACCACGCGCTCAACGGTGCTCTTGACCCCGAACGGCTTGCCGCAGCGGATGCACTCGGCCGGCTCTTCCTCCTTGATGACGCGGCGCATCGCGGTCGCCGCACGGAAGTCGATCTGCGGCTTGAGGCCGATCACCTTCTCCGGGCATGTGGCCTTGCAGAGGCCGCACTGCACGCAGGCATCCTCGGCGAAGCGCAGCGTCGGTCGGTCGGGATCGTCCGACAGCGCGCCGGTCGGGCAGGCCGACACGCAGGACAGGCACAACGTGCAGCCTTCGACGTTCACCTCGACGGAGCCGAAGGGCGCGCCCTCCGGCAGCGGCACCACGTCGACCGGCGCTGGCGCCGCCGCGTGCAGTTCGCGCAATGCCAACCGCACCACGTCGCGCTTGCCGCCTATTGCCGAGAACGTCGCCGGTTTGGCGACGCCCTGCATCGGCGCGATGGCGCGCAATGCCTCACCCAACGCATCCGGGTCGTCGCTCTCGATCGTCGCGACGCGCGCGCCGGCAAAGCCGAGGCCCGAGAGTACCGGATCGGCGAGCCCGATGGTCTTGTAAAGTCCGGCGATGTCGTGCCGTGGCTTGGCCCGCGTGAGGAAGCGCACCGCCACCGCGCCATAGGCAAACGCCGCCGCAATCGCCTCGAGGCCGACCTGCGTCACCTCGTTCACTTCGACCGGCAAGGCATTCGCCGGCAGGCCATCGCCATGGCGCGCCAGCGCGTCGATCACATCGCGGCCATGCTCGCCGTCGTGAAACAAGATCACTGGCTGCGTGCCCCCGGCCTGCGGGTAGGCACTGAGCAATGCGCGCAGCTTGCGCAGCAAGGCATCGGCGGGCGGCAGCGCGTAAGCCGCTGCACCCGTGGGACAGGCCGCGGCGCATTGGCCGCAGCCGGCGCAGATCAGCGGATCGATCGAAACGTGATCGCCGGCCGGCGTGATCGCGCCGGTCGGGCAGAGATCGAGGCAGCGATGGCAGCCGACGATGCGCGAGCGGGAATGCGCGCAAATATCCTCGGTGAAAGTGATGTAACGCGGCTTGTCGAAGCTGCCGGTGAGATCGCGCGCCTTGAGCACCGCGCGCAGCACGGCTGCCGGATCGCCGGGATCGGCACGCAGATATCCGTCGCGCAGATCGGCACCGGGAAATAGCGGCGCGCCGCCCGACACGTCGATCAGGATGTCGCAGCGCGACACCGCGCCCTTGCGCGCGGCGCCGAATTGAAGCGCGCCGCGCGACGACGGGCTCGGCGTCGCGAAATCGTCGACCGTCACCTCGAAGCCGCCGAGCTGGCCTTTCGCGGTGGTGATCGTGCCCTGCACCACCGGGAATTCAGTGACGCGCAAGGGCGCGACATCTGCGCGCGGCTTGATCAGCACCGTGATATCGAGATGGTCCTTCAGCAAGGCAGCGGCTTCGAGCACGCGCTCATCCGCGCCGTAGAGCAGCGTCACGCCCTCGCTGTCCAACTGAGCGAGGGCGACTTGCGGCATCGGCTCCGCGGCCGCCGCGAGGAGCGCCGCCATCTTTGGGCCGGCAGCATCGGCGTCCTTCGACCAGCCGGCGGTCTCGCGGATATTGACGAAATTTAATGTGCCGTGATTCTCGATCTCGCCGGCGACTTCCTCGAACAACGGCGCTTCCTGCATGCAGGCGACGGTGAGCGCTTCGCCGGACGCAGCAGCCTTCTGAAAGCGCGCTAACTCGGCCCGGCAGAGCTGGCGGCCCTCGATGACCTGCGCGCCGCGGCAGGCGCGCCGCACCGCCTCGCCGTCGAGTGGCATCGTGTCTTCACACGAGCAAATCAGGATGTTACGCGGCCCGTCGGCCATCGGCTTCGTTTACCTTTTCGTTGGCCCGCCTATCTATGCGGCGATCGCCGCCTGCGGCCTCGCCAGTAGCATTATCCCGGCCGGCGGGACTGGCCTCGGGACCCCATCAGTCTATAATTATAGTCATTTTAATAAGAAAGGTAGAGTGAGGCCAATGCCGCTGGAGACAGCCCGGCAAAAGATGCAAGGCGCGCAGGACATGCTGCTGCCGCCGCCGTTCACGCTGGTGCGCCTGCGTGAGCTTGGCGACGCCTTCGCGCATGCGGTCTCGATTGCCGCCGAGCAGGGCGCCGGCACGTTGGTCTATGTCGGGCGATTCGATCTCGCCGAGTTCGCGGTTGTATTGGAGCCGGAAGAGCCGCTCGTGCGCGCGCGCCGTGCCTTCTATGCCGGCATGGCGGCGCTGGCGGATGCCCTGATCGCCTCCGCGCAGCCGGAGACCGAGATCACAATTAGTTGGCCGGACGCGATCTCTGTCAACCGGGGCCTGGTCGGCGGCGGCCGGCTCGCCTGGCCGCAAGGCGCCGCCGAGGACGCGGTGCCGGACTGGCTGGTGTTCGGCGGCATGATCCGCACGGTGTCGATGACCGGCCGCGAACCCGGCTTGAATCCAATGGTGACCGCGCTCGAAGAAGAAGGCTTCACCGATTTGATGTCGAACCAGGTGGTGGAGGGTTTCGCGCGCCATCTGATGGCCGCGCTCGATAGCTGGCAGGAGGGTGGCTTCGATGCGGTGGCAAAGGTCTATCTCGAGCGCCTGCCGCGTGAGAGCGGTCTGCGCCGCACCATCGACGAGAACGGCGATCTCATGATCCGCCGCACGGGCGAAGGCGATATCGAGCGCAAGGCATTCGTGCCGCTGCTGGCGGCGCCCTCGTGGTACGATCCGGCAACCAAGGGGCCGCGCACGTGAAGCTGCTGCGCACCATCAGGCTCGATGCGTCCGACACCTTCATCTACGAGAGGGCGGCGGAGCCGGGCGAATGGGCGGTGTCCGGCGCCTTCATGTTCTGGGACTACGATCCGGCGGCGCTCGAAGGCAAGGCGCGCTCGGCCTTCCGCGGCGGTTTCCTCGGCGTCGCCTCGCTCGGCTGGTCGACGCTGGCGCAGATCTGCGATGCGAATGAGGAAGACCGCCACGCTGTGATCGATATGCTGGCGCGGCACTTGATGCGCGATTTCGGCGCGCCAGATAGGGACGCGGCGCGCGGGGCAGCCGCCGAGGAAGTCGCTTTCGCCGAGTCGCTGTGTACGCATCCGCTCGACACCTTGATCGCCGTGCATCGCAGTTCCGCGGGCGGCGAGGTGCGCGAGGCCTTCCGCAGCTTGCGTCCGCGCGACGGCGCGAAACCCTTACGCGCCTTCTCATTCCTTGAAGTGGAGGGGGAAGACGAACAACCGGCCGATCCTGTCGATCTCATCGCCATGGCCGAACGGGAACACAAATGAACGATTTCTGGATCTCCTGCGGCCATCATCTGCTCGACCGCGCCGAAGGCGGCGGCCTGAAGGTGACCGACGAATTCCTCAAGGTGTATCTGGCGCGGCCGGAGCTGATCCCGCCGACGGACGCCTGCACGGTCGAGCGCACGCTGCATGCCGCGCTGCTCGCCGATCCGCGCATGCCGGTGTCGGCGTCCGACATCGCGGCCATCGCCGACGCCGACGCGCGCGAGAACTGGGAATTGCTGATCGGCTTCCGCGATCACCTGCTGCGTCACAAGACGCTGGAAGGCTCCTATGCCGACCTCGTGCGCAACGGCATCGGCAATTTTCCGCCGTTGTTCGTCAACCAGCTCGTGCACGTGATCATGCGCAATGCGCTCGACGGGATCGCCGACGCGCGCGTGCTGCGTGCGGCCGAACTATTCTTCCGCACCCAGCGCGTGACGGTGCACGACGGCTCGTTGATCGTGGCGGACGAGGAGACCATTGGCGGCATCAACACGACGCCGGTGACACCGCTCGTATCGATGCTGGGAATTCCGGCGGAGGCCGAGATCGACATCATCAACGACGACAATGCCGCGGCCTATTGGCAGCGCAGCGATCAGTTCGACATGGCACTCGATCTGACCGCGGGCCGCGACGGCCTGGATGCGCTGGCGCAGGCGATGCAGCATTGGATCGCGCATGTGCTCGGCGTCGAGGTGAAGATCACGGCGCTGAAGGAGCTGCGCGAGGTCAACCTCGCCTGGTATGTCGGGCTCGATGCTGACTCCAGCAAGATCGGCGACCTGTTGTGGCATGGCGAGGAAATCGACGAGGCGACCATGTCCCGCGTGGTTGGGCTGTTCCGGCTCAGCTTCAGCGATCCCTCGCTGATGCTCGATGCCGTCAGGGGCGAGCCCGTCTACATGATCCTCGCGATGTCGCCGGAGAATACCATTCGCATGAAGCCACAAAACCTCGTGGCCGGCTTGCCGGTCCGGCATCTGGAGGCGGTCAGTTGAGCGTTGCACCTCCACTCTCGGTCATTCCCGTCGGCGTCCTCGTCGAGCGCAACAAGGGCGCGAGCCAATGGGTGGATTTCCTCTGGCGCCCGGTTGGCGTGCTGACCGGCGTGCCGGAGACGCCGGAATGGACCAAGCTGTCGGATGACGGCGAGCGCGCGCAATTTTATGCGGGCGCGGCGAAGATCGAGTTGCACCGGAGCGAGACGACGAACTATCGCGACAACCTCGCGAGCGGCGAACCGCATCTGTGGGTCGTGCTGCGCCTGCGCGAGGGCGATCCGCCCTATACGCTGTTCACGGTCACCGCCGATCCGGCCGAAGGCGAAGGCATGACGGAGGCTGGCAACGATTCGGTCGAAACGGTGCCGATGCCGCCGGCGATTCAGGAAGCGATTGCGGATTTCGTCGCCGAGCACCATGTCGAAAGGACATTCGTCAAACGCAAACGCGACCGCGCCGACCCCGACGTACTGGCGCGTCGCGGGCCCTCGGCGGAGGGTGACAAACGATGAGCGACGGCGACGATTTCTTGTCGCGATGGTCACGGCGCAAGCGCGCCGTCGCCGCTGCCGAGCGCGAAGCTCCGCAAGAGCCGCCCGCGGTCGAGGCGGCGCCTGAGGAGACGGTGGACGTTGCGCCAGTTGCGCGCGCGGCGGAGACGCCGGCGCCTGCCGCGCCGGAACCGGAATTCGATATCGCCAATCTGCCGCCGATCGAGTCGATTGACGCCGGCACCGACATCAGTGGCTTCCTCAAGCCCGGCGTGCCGTCCGCACTGCGGCATGCGGCTCTTCGTCGCGTATGGACCACCGACCCGGTGATTCGCAGCTTCAAGGGACTCGCGGAGAACGACTGGGATTTCACTTCGCCGGACACGCCGGGCTTCGGTCCACTTGATCCCGGCTTCGACGTCAAGAAGATGGTGGCCCAATTGTTCGGAGAAGCGCCGCCATCCGGCGTCGAAGCCGCACCTCAATCGCAAACGCCGGTGGAAGAACAAGCGGCTCGTGCAACTGACGAGTCGGATGCCATGCAAATGGCGGCGGTGAGCAATGGCTCGACGTTAGTCGAATCCCCGCCACCAGCGGTAACGGTTACGAACCAAAGCGTTGTGCAACGCAATGACGATACTGCATTGCAACAAGATTCGGCGAATCATAATTCGCCACATTCACGCCGCCACGGCAGCGCGCTTCCGCGTGTGTTGCCAGATTAGTGATTAGAGCGCATAGCCTCAGGCTATTGCCGACTCCTTGCGCGCCCGGTAGTTTTTCTTTGGAACTATTCGGAAGAGAACCTTATCGATGCGCGAGCCGGGTCTGTCTAATGCGATACGCGCCGCGGGCGGCGTAAGCGAACTCGCACGCCAAATCGGAATCTCCCAACCGTCTGTTTCGAACTGGATTCGGGTTCCCGCTGAACGTGTGCTCGCGGTCGAGGCCGTTACCGGCATCGATCGCGCCAGGCTTCGTCCGGACCTCTACAGCGCCAGGGACATGACGGCCGAGATTGACGAGATCGACCTTGCACGCGCGCAGGAATACACGCTCCTCGCCATGCTGTTACTGCGTGCGCCCGACGCGAAGCTCTTGTCGCGCGTGGCGACGCTGCGCGGCGATGCGAGTCCGCTCGGCATGGCGCATCTCGCGCTCGCTACCGCCGCCGAGCGTGCGCGGCCGGAGCGCGTCGCGCGTGAGTTTTTCGATCTCTTCATCGGCATCGGCCGCGGGGAGCTGATGCCCTACGGCTCATATTACCTGACAGGCTTCCTGCACGAGCGGCCTCTGGCGCGTTTGCGCGAAGATCTCGCCGCGCTCGGCGTCGCCCGCGCCGAGACCGTGTACGAGCCGGAGGACAATGCGGGGATTCTTTGCGAGATCATGGCCGGCTTGGCCGGCGGACAGTTACCGGCGCCGCCGCAGTCGGATCAGATGATCTTCGAGAAGCACATGGCGTCCTGGATCGGCCGCTTCTTCACCGATCTGGAGAATTCCGAAGCGGCGGAATTCTACCGCGCGGTCGGTACGGTCGGCCGCGTGTTCGTGGACATCGAATCGGAGGCCTTCGGCCTGTCGGCATGAGCCGCGCGAAGCAAACGGAATGTTCGAGGAGGGTACGGCGATGAAGCAACAGGACAACAAGACGAAACTGGGGCGTCGCGACTTCCTGCGTGCGATGGGCGCGGGCGCCGGCCTTGCGGTTACCGCGGCGGGGCCTCTCGTCGAAGAGGCCAAGGCCGACACCGAGACCAACACCGAGAAGCGTAAGGCGCGCTATCAGGCCAATTCCGCCGATGTGAAGGCCTATTACCGCGTCAACAGCTATCCGCGCTGAGGGAGGCAAACGTGCTGATCCGCAAAGCAGAACGTCAGGCACGTCGTGGCACGCTCGCCGCGGCCCTTGCCGACCAGTCCTCCAGCGGCCTCGACCGCCGCTCCTTCCTCCGCCGGTCCGGTCTCGCGGCCGGCGCGCTCGCCGCCGTCGGCTCCTTGCAATTGACGACCGTGCGCAAGGCGGAGGCTGGCCCGCCGCCCGCGCCGGGCGCACAGGTCACCATCCGCAAAAGCATCTGCACGCACTGCGCCGTCGGCTGCACGGTTACGGCCGAGGTGTCGAACGACGTCTGGATCGGCCAGGAGCCGAGCTGGGATTCGCCGATCAATCGCGGCTCGCATTGCGCCAAGGGTGCGGCGGTGCGTGAACTCGTCTCCGGCGAGCGCCGGCTGAAATATCCGATGAAGCTCGTGAATGGGCAATGGACCAGGACGTCCTGGGAGCAGGCCATCAACGAGATCGGCGACAAGATCCTCGACATCCGTCAGAAGTCGGGACCCGATTCGGTCTATTGGCTCGGCTCGGCCAAGATGACCAACGAGGCCTCGTACATGTTCCGCAAGTTCGGTGCCTTCTGGGGCACCAACAACACGGATCACCAGGCGCGCATCTGCCACTCCACCACCGTCACCGGCGTCGCCAATACCTGGGGCTACGGCGCGATGACGAACAGTTTCAACGACATCCGCAACGCCAAGACCCAGATGATCATGGGCGGCAATCCGGCCGAGGCGCATCCGGTATCCTTGCAGCACCTGCTCGAGGGCGCGGAGCTGCAAAAGGCCAACTTCATCGTCATCGATCCGCGCCTGACGCGCACCGCGGCCCATGCCACCGAATATGTGCGCCTGCGTCCCGGCACCGACATCCCGGTGCTTTATGGGATGATGTGGCACATCCTCAAGAACGGCTGGGAAGACAAGGAATTCATCCGCCAACGCGTCTACGGCTTCGAGGACCTGAAGAAGGAAGTCGAGAAGTGGCCGCCGGAAGAGGTGGAGCGCGTGTCCGGCGTTCCCGGCGACCAGCTCAAGCGCGTCGCGCAGATCTTCGCGACGCAGAAGCCTTCGACGTTGATCTGGTGCATGGGCCAGACCCAGCACACGGTCGGCACCGCCAACGTGCGCGCGAGCTGCATCCTCTTGCTGCTCACCGGCAATGTCGGCAAGCCCGGCACCGGCGCCAACATCTTCCGTGGCCACGACAACGTACAGGGCGCGACCGACGTCGGCCTCGACATCGTGACGCTGCCTTTCTACTACGGCTTGGTTGAAGGCGCGTGGAAGCATTGGGCGCGCGTCTGGGAGGTCGACTACAATTATCTGCAGTCGCGCTTCGACTCCAAGACGATCATGGAGACGCCGGGCATTCCGCTCACGCGCTGGTTCGATGCGACGATCCTGCCGAAGGATCAGGTTGCGCAGAAAGACAATCTGAAGTGCATGTTCGTGCAAGGACACGCCAGCAACAGCATCACGCGAATCCCTGAATCGCTGAAGGGCCTTGCCGCCCTTGAATTGCTTGTTGTTGCCGATCCGCATCCGACTACGTGGGCCTCGCTCGCCGTCAATGCCGGCCGCAAGGACAACATGTACCTGCTGCCGATCTGCACGTCGTTTGAGGGGACCGGCTCGCGCGTGGCGTCGAACCGCTCGCTCCAATGGGGCGAGCAGATCGTCAAGCCGATCTTCGAATCGAAGAACGACCTCGAAGTGATCTACCGCATGGCCGTCAAGTTCGGCTTCGCCGATCAGATGTTCAAGAACATCAAGGTCGAGAACAACCTGCCGGTCGCCGAGGACATCCTGCGCGAGATGAACCGCGGGAGCTGGTCGACCGGCTATTGTGGCCAATCGCCCGAGCGGCTGAAGGCGCACATGCGCAACCAGGCGAAGTTCGACCTGGTGACGACGCGCGCGCCGAAGGACGATCCGGAGGTGGGCGGCGATTACTACGGTCTGCCTTGGCCGTGCTGGGGCTCGCCGGCGCTCAAACATCCGGGCTCGCCGCTGCTCTACATGACGGACCGTACCGTCATGGATGGTGGCGGGACATTCCGTCCGCGCTTC
>DASXOK010000545.1:0-1627 GCA_036494425.1 Pseudolabrys sp. | reverse complement strand
GAAGCCTTCCAGGGCAAGACTGCGCAGATCGAGATTCCCGTCTCCGTCACCTGTGAATCCTGTTCGGGCACCGGCGCCAAGGCGGGCACCAAGCCGAAGACCTGCTCGAACTGTGGCGGCGCAGGCCGTATCCGCCAGGCGCAAGGCTTCTTCACCCTGGAACGGACCTGTCCGGGTTGCCAGGGCCGCGGCCAGATGATCGAGGACGCCTGTCCGTCCTGTGCAGGGTCGGGCCGCGTGCAGCGCGACCGGACGCTGTCGGTCAATATCCCGCAGGGCGTCGAGGACGGCACGCGCATTCGCCTTGCCGGCGAAGGCGAGGCCGGCGTGCGCGGCGGGCCGCCCGGCGATCTCTACATCTTCCTGTCGCTATCGGCGCATCAGTTCTTCCAGCGCGACGGCGCCGACCTGCATTGCCGCGTCCCGATCTCGATGGTCACGGCTGCGCTCGGCGGCGAGTTCGAGGTGCCGACCGTCGAAAAGGGCAAGACCAAGGTCAAGATTCCGCCCGGCACCCAGTCGGCGCGACGCTTCCGCATTGCGTCAAAGGGCATGCCGGTGCTGCGTTCGCGCCAGATGGGCGACATGTATGTCCAGGTCGTGGTCGAGACGCCGCAGAACCTCACCAGGAAGCAGCAGGAACTGCTCGCCGAGTTCGAAAAGCTCTCCTCCGGCGCGACCCAGCCGGAGGCCGCAGGCTTCTTCACCAAGGTCAAGGACTTCTTCGGCAGCCGCACCGGCGGCTAGTGCCCACTTTCCGAAGCTCGTGAACGGCAGTGCGGCAATGGAGCACGAATTTCGGAAAGTGGGCACGGGCCGATCCACGCCAAAAAATTCAGCCAGCCCTTGGCCTTGTGCCGAATTTGCCGATGCGGTGCAGCGTCGCTGAAACCCCCTGTTCGGCTTGACCGTTCTCTCCGCGACCTATACGTCTTTGTGACTGTTTTCTGACATCCACCGCTTAATCGGCGGTCCCGTCCGGTACTGACATGCCTTTGCAATCGTCCGTGCGTGCGTTGAAGAAACCTCCCCGTCTCGACGATGAGGTTCGTTTTCTGCGGTCATGGATTGAAAAGCCGCTGCATGTAGGCGCGGTGATGCCGTCCGGGCGTCTGCTCGCCCGCACGATGGCGCAGTATGTCGAAATCGATTCCGACGATCCGGTGATCGAACTCGGGCCGGGCACCGGCGCCATCACCAGCGCCCTGCTCCATCGCGGTATCGATCAGAAGCGGCTCGTGCTGGTCGAATACAATCCCGGCTTCTGCGCGTTGTTGCGCGACCGCTACCCACAGGCCAAGGTCGTGCAGGGCGACGCCTATAAGCTGCGCGACACGCTCTGGAACATACTCGGCGCGCCCGCCTCGGCTGTCGTCTCCGGCCTGCCGCTGGTCACCAAGCCGATGTCAATACGTCTGAAGCTGATCCGCGACGCCTTTGCCGCGCTGGCGCCCAGCGCACCCTTCGTGCAGTTCACCTATTCTGTCGCGCCGCCGATTCCGAAGTCGCTTCCCGGCGTGTCCACCGAGGCCTCCGAGCGGATCTGGATGAACCTTCCGCCCGCCCGCGTCTGGGTGTATCGCAAAGGCTAAGCTGCCCGCTGCGGCGAGTGTTTGCGCGGTGGGTT
>DASXOK010000544.1:0-6113 GCA_036494425.1 Pseudolabrys sp. | reverse complement strand
TGCGGCGCGCCCCGGAATGGCGGAGATAATCAGCCAACGCAGCGCGCGGCGGGCCTGCTTGGCTATCGCGCAAGACATGACTCTTCGCCCGTATTCTTTGCGGCCCGGGTAAGCCGTCGTCCCTCTTCCGACCTCTCAAATAAGAGAGGGGTATGGCGCGCCGAGAAAGCGCGTAGTGAGTAGCAAAATGCGCCTTTCGGCACGCCATGGCAGCGTCTTACGATGACGGGCCGCGCTTTCAGCAACCAATCGCCGCATTCGCGCGTGATGGCCCGCTGTCGGCCACTCCTGGCACGGGTCTTAGTAGTGCCTCTAGGCGGAGCCCCGTCACCGCCCGGGGGCGCGGGAGGAGCGTTCGTCTCCCGCCCGCGGGCGCCGCATCCTGCTCCGCCACCATCACGCCTCATGACAGCGCCCTCAGTTGAGGAAGACGAGGAGGATTATGCGCCTAGTTCGGAATGAAGTCAAGAACAAATAGGAATATTTTTATGCCCGCCTAAGCCTCCGGGAGCTCAGCGCTTTCTCTCGCGGCCCTCATGCTGAGGAGCCCGCCGAAGCGTCAGCGCAGGCGGCCGTCTCGAAGCATGGGGCCGCCCCCCGATCTCGGGTCTACCCGAGATCGGGCTATTAGTAGTACGCAAGTCGGCAATAGCCGACTTGCGGTGTTCGAGACGCGTCGCTTCGCGACGCTCCTCACCATGAGGGCGGAGAGAAATTGGAGCTTGTAGACAAAGCGAGCGTAGCGGGGGCGCGTGCGATAGACCGCGAGGCAACCCACCCGGCTCCGCGCTAATACGCGGAGCCACCCTCCCCTTTCAGTGGAGGGATAAGAAAGTCTGCGAGACTGTAAACCCCAGACGATTCCTCATGTGAACACATTGCATTCATCGCGCGTTCAGCGCCGCCGGCACAAAGTCGACCCCGCGTAAAAGACTCGGTCACAAAAAGGAACTATGAAATGAAGTTGAAATTCCTCGCCGCCCTCGGTGCCCTCGCGCTGGCCAGCGCCATTTCCGCGGCCCCGGCTTCAGCCTTCACTGTCGACGGTCTCGCGAAAACAACCAATTCAATGGTTCAGACGGTGGCGTTCCATCATTGCGTGGTCCGCACGGTCGTGACGCATGTTCACGGTCACCGCGTGGTGAAGAAGGTGCGCACCTGCCACTGACCGTTGTGACGGTTAGACTATAACAGTTGTGTGAAAAGAGGGCCGCGTCGGGCAACCGATCGCGGCCCTCGCGCAACTGCAAGGCGACGTTTTATCCCCAACTCCAGAAGTCCCGCCCCTCCTCGCGCATGAACCGCGCGAGCACCATCTTGTGCACCTCGGAGGCGCCGTCGACGAGACGCGCCGAGCGCGCGTAGCGATAGATCCATTCCAGGATCGTGTCCCTGGAATAACCGCGTGCGCCATTGAGCTGGATCGCGACGTCGGCTGCGTTGTGCAACGTGTCCGCCACCTGCACTTTCGCCATCGACACTTCCTTGCGCGCGCGCGAGCCCTGCGCGAGCTTCCACGCGGCATGCATCGTCAGAAGCCGGCCGATCTGAATCTGGTGCGCGATCTCGCCGAGCTTGATCTGCACGCTCTCGCGATCCGCCAGCTTGATGCCGAAGCCTTCACGGCGGCCGACATACTCCTGCGCGATCTCCATGCAGCGTTTCGAGAAGCCGAGCCAGCGCATGCAATGCGTGAGCCGCGCCGGACCGAGACGGATTTGCGTCGCGCGCAAACCGTCGCCCTCACCCATCAAGACGTTCTCGAACGGAACCTCGATCCCGTCGAATTCAAGCTCACAATGGCCGCCGTGCTCCTCCGGTCCCATGATCGGGATGCGGCGCACGATGCGCCAGCCGGGCTGGTCCTTGTGATAAAGGAACGCGGTGAGCCCGCGGCGCGGATCGTCCGACGTGCGCGCCATCAGGATGAAATGCGCCGCGCCGTCCGCGCCGGTGATGAACCACTTGCGGCCGCGCACGACGTAGCGGTCGTTCTTCTTCTCGGCGCGCGTCAGCATCATGCCGGGATCGGAGCCCGAGCCGGGCGCGGGCTCGGTCATCGCGAAGGACGAGCGCACCTTGCCCTCGACGATGGGGCGCAGCCATTTTTCTTTCTGTTGAGCCGTGCCGACTGTGGCGATGAGATTCATGTTGCCGTCGTCGGGCGCCATGCAGTTGATGGCGAGCGGTCCGAAGATCGAGCGCGCGGCCTCCTCGTAAATCGCCGGCCAGGCGCCGACGGAAAGCCCCATGCCGCCGTATTCCTTCGGCGATTGCGGCGCCCAGAGGCCGGCCTCTTTCGCCTTGGCGCGCACCGGTTCGAGCCGCTCGCGCGAAATGTTCTCGAAGTCGGTGAAGTTCTCCGGATCGGACTCGAGCGGCAGCACGTGCTCTTCGATGAAGGCGCGCACGCGCAGCCGGATGGATTCGATTTCGGGGGAGAGGGTGAAGTCCATCGACGTTTCCTTATCCTTTTATTTGCACCACCTGCCCGCCGTCGGCGACGATGGTCGTGCCGGTGATGTAGGCGCCGGCGTTGGAGGCGAGCAGCAGCAGCGCACCGTCGAGATCGCCGGCATTGCCGAACCGGCCCATCGGAATCTCGCGCTTCAATGCTGTGCCGGCATCGCTGTTGAGATACGCGTCATTCAACTCGGTGACGAACCAGCCCGGCGCGATGGCGTTCACGCGCACGCCCTTGAAGGCGAGTTCGACCGCCAGCGCTTTGGTGAGTTGCACCACGCCGGCCTTGGCGGTGGCATAAGCGATGACGCCCTTGGCGACGCCGAGGCCCAACACCGACGCGATGTTGATGATGGCGCCCTGCGTTTTGGCGGCGAGCATGCGGCGCACGGCTTCCTGCGCGTTGAAAAACACGGCGTCGAGATCGACGCTGAGCACCTTGCGCCACTCCTCGGCCGGCATGTCGGTAGCGCGGCCGGAATGGGCGATGCCAGCGTTATTCACAAGGATCGTGACGGTGCCGAAGGCGGCCTCCGCCGTGTCGAAGGCGCGGCTCATTGCCGCGCGGTCGGTGACGTCGGCTTCGATGGCGGCGGCGCGGCCGCCTCTGGCCTCGATCTCGTCGCGCAGCGCCACAAGGCGGTCGGCGCGCCGCGCCACCAGCGCCACCGCCGCGCCATTATCGGCCAGCGCGCGGGCGAATTGCGTGCCCAGGCCGCTCGATGCGCCGGTCACCAGCGCCACGCGGCCCGAGAGGTCGAAGAGTTCGGACGCTTTCATTCAAATCCCCCGGCCGCCGACTGTCACCGTCCGCGACAGCGGATGGTCCAGTTGTTATGATAACAACGTCGCCCCGCGCATAGCGGGACCGCTCCGGCGATCATGCCACACCGGACAATCTTTCGCTAAATTGCCGGCATGGACGATACGCGCAACGACGTGACGCATCTGCGCCGCGCTTTCAAGGTGGCACGCCGAGCGCAGGACCACGGCAACCACCCCTTCGGCGCCATCCTGGTCGGCCCCGACGGCGACGTGCTGATCGAGCAGGAAAACGGCTACATGCTCAACCACGACATGACGGCGCATGCCGAGCGGCTGCTCGCCACAGCGGCGTCGAAGAAGTACCGGCCGCGCCAGCTCGCACAGTGCACGATGTATACGACTGCCGAGCCCTGCGCGATGTGCTCCGGCGCGGTCTATTGGGCCGGCATCGGCCGCGTGGTCTACGGCCTCTCCGAGACGCGGCTGAAGGACATCACCGGCAACCATGCCGAGAATCCGACGCTCGACCTGCCCTGCCGCACGGTGTTCGCGGCCGGCCAGCGCAAGGTCGATGTGATGGGGCCGCTGCTCGAGGACGAGGCGGCGGAGTTGCACAAGGGCGTATGGGATTGACCGCACCGGGCGCTGGTCGGTTAAACTCGCGCCCATGGCACACGATCATCACCACGACCACGATCATGACCATTCCGAACTGTCGGAGACGCAACTGCGCGTGCGCGCGCTGGAGACCGTGCTCACCGAGAAGGGCTATGTTGATCCGGCCGCGCTCGACGCCATCGTCGAGACCTACGAGACGCGCGTCGGCCCGCGCAACGGCGCCGCCGTCGTCGCCAAGGCCTGGATCGACCCCGCCTTCAAGGCGGCGCTGCTCGAAGATGCGAGCAAGGCGGTGGCGACGCTCGGCCATGTCAGTCGCGTCGGCGATCATCTCGTTGCCGTCGAGAACACGCCGGCGACGCACAACATGGTCGTCTGCACGCTGTGCTCCTGCTACCCGTGGGAAATGCTCGGCCTGCCGCCGATCTGGTACAAGTCGGCGCCGTATCGCTCGCGCGCGGTGGCCGACCCGCGCGGCGTGCTGGCCGACTTCGGCGTCACGCTGCCGAAGGACACCGAAATCCGCATCTGGGATTCGACCGCCGAGATTCGTTATCTGGTGCTGCCGATGCGGCCCGCAGGTACCGAGGGCTGGAGCGAAGACAGACTCGCCGATCTGGTGACGCGCGACTCAATGATCGGCACCGGGCTGCCGAAGTCGCCGAAGGATGCCGGCAAATGAACGGCGGCCAGGACCTCGGCGGCGCGCAGGGCCACGGCCCGGTCAGGCCGGAGCCCAACGAGCCGGTGTTTCACGGCGAGTGGGAAAAGCGCGCCTTCGCACTGACGCTGGCAATGGGCATGCCCGGCGGGTGGAATATCGACATGGCGCGCTTTGCCCGCGAGAACGTGCCGCCGGCGCAATATCTGGCATCGACTTATTACCAGATCTGGTTCAACGCGCTGGTGACGTTGATGAAAGAGCGCGGCCTCGTTGCCGAAGGCGAGATCGCGGCCGGCCATTCGCTGCACAAGCCGAAGCCGGTGCCGCGCATCCTGTCGTCCGGTGATGTCGAGCAGACTTTGCATCGCGGCGGGCCGACCGAGCGCGACACTAACGTCAAGCCGGCCTTCGCGGTCGGCGACCGGGTGCGTGCGCGCAATATCAATCCGCCGACCCATACCCGGCTGCCGCGCTACGTGCGCGGCCACGCCGGCACCATCGAGCGCGTGCTCGGCTGTCACGTGTTTCCCGACAGCAACGCGCAGGGCAAGGGCGAAGATCCGAAATGGCTCTACACCGTGCGCTTTACCGGCCGCGAGATATGGGGAGAGGACGCCGACCCGACGGTGCAGATTTCGGTCGATGCCTGGGAGCCGTATCTCGAAAGCTCGAAGTGAGTCTAAACCGATGACCGGTCACGACCACGATCATGATCACGGCTCGGAATTATCCGAGATGCAGCTGCGCGTGCGCGCGCTTGAAACGATCTTGCTCGATAAGGGCTATATCGAGCCGGCGGCCCTCGACGAGCTGATCGAGACCTACGAGAAAAAGATCGGGCCGCGCAATGGCGCCCGCGTGGTGGCGAAAGCCTGGATCGATCCCAAATTCCGCGACTGGCTGCTTGCCGACGGCGTCGCCGCGATCGGCGCACTCGGCTATGCCGGGCGCTCCGGCAATCATCTGGTCGCGCTCGAGAACACCCACGAGGTGCACAACATGGTCGTTTGCACCCTGTGCTCTTGCTATCCATGGGCGGTGCTGGGCCTGCCGCCGCTCTGGTACAAATCGGCGCCCTATCGCTCGCGCACCGTGGCCGATCCGCGCGGCGTACTGCGCGATTTCGGCGTCGAATTACCCAACGACACCGAAATCCGCGTCTGGGATTCAACCGCCGAGCTGCGGTACCTGGTGCTGCCGTTGCGCCCGGATGGCACCGAGGGCTGGGACGAGGACAGGCTCGCCGCGCTGGTCACGCGGGACAGCATGATCGGCACCGGCTTTGCGAAGTGGCCGGGGGAGATCTCCGCATGAACGGCGCAGCCGACATGGGCGGCATGCATGGCTTCGGGCCGGTTGTCCCGGAACGCGACGAGCCGGTATTTCATGCCGATTGGGAGAAGAAAGCCTTTGCGCTCAACATCGCGATCGGCGTGGCCAATATCTGGAATCTCGACACCTACCGTTTCGTGCGCGAGAGCCTGCCGCCACCGCAATATCTCAGCCTTAGCTATTACGGGCTGTGGGCGGTCGCGCTCGAGCAAATGATGCTGCGTTACGGCGTGGCGACACCGGACGAGATCAAGGCCGGCCACGCGCTTGC
>DASXOK010000543.1:0-7039 GCA_036494425.1 Pseudolabrys sp. | reverse complement strand
GCCGTGACGCTGGGCGTCTGCAAGCAGGAAGGGGTGGACATCTCGCTTGAGCTCGTTGCACCGTTGACCGATTGCGTTGTGGCATTGCGCGAGGGACGCGTCGATTTCATCGGCGCTTCGGCCCATGCGCCCCTCTTGGCGTTCCCGGAATGGGAAGGCGTGAAGCTTCTGTGCGCCCAATCGCATGGCACATACTGGTTTCTTGTCATGCGCAAGGACTTGGCCATTGCCCGGGGTGATCTCGCCGCGCTCAAGGGACGCCGCATCGCTGCAGTACCCTTTGTCGGCGCCGCTTTGAAACGCCTTCTCACTGCAGCCGGCGTCGTCCCGGAACGCGAAAACATCGAGATCATGATGCCGGAGGCCGCGCGTAAACCGGGCACGAACTTTGGCGTAGCTGCGGCTCAGGCGCTGGAGGACGGAACAATCGACGGCTTCTTTGCCAACGGCATTGGCGCGGAGCTCGCCATCGTCAATGGTATTGGCAGCTTGGTCCTCGATATCCGTCACGGTGACGGACCGAAGGAGGCCTTCGGCTATACCATGCCCGCCGTTGCCACGACGGCACGGCTCATTGATGAAAAGCCGGACGCCGCCGCCGCGATGATCAGGGCGATTGTGAAGACCCAGAAAATGCTGAAGCGTGACACCGGATTTGCAACCGAAGTAGGCGAGAGACTCTTCCCCGCGAAGGAGGCGCAACTCATCGCCCGTGTCGTGGCGCGAGACCTCCCGCTATACGATCCTCGTATTTCCGAATCGGCCATCGCTTCGATGAACCAATACTCACGCGATGTGGGGCTGCTTAAGGGACATCCCACCTACGAAACCGTTGTCGCCACCCAGTTTTCCACCCTCTGGGATAACCCCTGATAGGCTCTGTGATCGCATTGGCCTCCTTGGCGATTCAAAGCCCAGCCAGTTCGCGTATGAGATCGAGAGCGAGCTGACGCTCCTCTTTGCTTCCCGTCACCTCAATGATCGGCTCCGTCAAGCCGATGGCGAGATAGGCTTCGAGCTGTTGGCGGCATTCGGCGGGCGTGCCGGCAACCCCAAAGGTCGTAGCGGCCGCTTCGGGCAAGAGGCGTGTGGCGCCGTCGAGATCGCGCCGCGACAATGCCTCGATGATGGCCTGATGATCGATATCAAGCTCGGAGGACTTAATGTTTTCGCTGTGGCCTCTGCTCCGGAACAGAAATGCCAATTTCCGCAGCAGCGCGGCCCTTGCCGCCGGACCATCTTTGGAAATGTTCAGATTGATGAACCCGGCCTTGCGGACGGAATTGGGATCCCGCCCTGCTTCTCGTGCGCCCGCTTCGACGGCCTCCAGACATCGGCGTGTATAGGCGTGCGTCAACCCGGCGGAGAGCAGGATGCCATCGCCGATCTGCCCCGCCAATTGCATGACCTTCGGTCCTGTCGAGGCGACATAGATCGGGACATCGATGCCTTTTCCGAACTCCATGTGAGCGCCGCGCAGGTTTTCGATTTCTCCATCACAGCGCACAGCCTCGCCCGACAATAGAGCGCGGATGTTCTCCACGTACTCGCGGATCACCCGCACCGGCTTGACCGCTTCCACGCCCGATTCACCGAGATTGAGCACGTTGCCGACCGATACCGCGATCTGAGTCCGCCCTGGCGCAAGCTCGTTGAGAGTTGCCAATGACATCGCTGTCGGGAGAGACGGCCAGAGGTAGGGCGTGATCGCAGTCGGAACCAGCTTGCTGGATTTCGTGATGCCAGCCACGGCAGCCGCTATCATCATGGCTTCGCGATAGCCCATATGCTGCGCGAACCAGAGACTTTCGGCTCCGGCCATTTCGGCCTGATGCGCCACGTCCATGATTTCCGAAGCGGAGGAGAAGCCGTCGAAATAAATACCCAGGCGCATTGTCGTTCCTTATGACCGGAGACCGGCGACGCCGCACACGTGACAGAGCCGCGGCGCCTCCGGGCGTCGCCGTTACTGTTCGAGGAATTGGTTGGTGAAGACCTTGGACACATCAATTGGGCTGGGCATGATCCCCATCTCGACTAGTGCCTTCTGCATGGCCTCCCAATTCTCCCTAGAGGAATAGCCTAAGCCGTTCTTGTCTGTGTCTTCCGACTGAGTAAGCTTCAGCACCTCGGGCAGCTTGAGCGCCGAATATTTCGGATCGACCGTCGGATTATCCTTGAGGAAAGCGTCGAGCGCTTCCTTTTCGTGGCTGAGCGAATATTTCCACCCCTCGACGAATGCGCGGGTGAAGCGCTTCACCAGGTCCGGATTTTTCTTGATCAGGTCCTCGTTGACTAACAGCGCAGTCGAATAAATCGGCAGACCCGCGTCGGACAGCAGGATCCAGTCCATCGGCGTACCGTCCGAAACGACCTTGAGGCCATCATTGAAAAAGAACGCGACGCTGGCATCGACCTTTTTGGCCTCGATCATGGCCGCCATGTTGCGATCGACGGCGACCTCATGAATTTTGCTTTCGTCCACCTTGTTGAACTTGGCAACGTAGCGCCACTGCTTCTCGGCTACACTCAAGAACGGCACCCCGAGCGTTTTGCCATAGAGATCGGTGAGCTTCTTGATGTCGGTCGATTTCGGGAAAATGACCGCGACGGGATTCTTCTGGAGAATGACGGCGGTGGAAACCACCGGCAGCCCCTTGGCGTAGGCCATAAGTCCCTGATCGGCGGCAGCGTATCCGAATTCTTCGGTGCCATTGCCAACCAGCTTGACCGTGACCGTCGAACCCTGGCCAGGGAGCAACGTGACATCAATGCCCTCCTTGGCAAAGAAGCCTTTGTCACGGGCTAAGAAAATAGGGGCATGCTCCGATCCATAGACCCAGTCGAGACGGAGTGTCACCTTGTCGAGGGCGAGTGCAGGACCGCTAATTCCGACGAAAACGATAGCAGCAAGCAAAATCCGACGTAACATCACAAGACCCTCCATACTGATCAAAACACCAAGAACCGCAGTCGACAGTCCATCACATCGTCTCCGGCGTCCCTTCGACGGCGGCCTGCCACGACAGGAATATCCGCTCCAGCATCACGACCACGAGAAACAGGAGCATGCCGAGCGCGCTCAAGACGAAGATGCCCGCGAACATGACGTCGGTGTCGAGCGACACGTTGGCGTAGCTGATGACATACCCGAGCCCGCTGTCCGATGAGACGAACTCGCCGACCACCGCGCCAACCACCGCGAGCGTGATCGATATCCGGAACGAGGCGAAGATATAGGGCAGCGCCCAAGGCAGGCTGATCTTGAAGAAGATCTCGCGCCAGTTCGCGCCGAGCGATCGCATGTACTGGATGAGTTCGGGCTCGACCGAAGTGAGCCCGCGGGCTGTATTGATGACGATCGGGAAGAACGCGATCAGGGCCGCAATCACCACTTTGGGCGCGAGGCCAAACCCGAACCAAATGAGGAAGAGTGGCGCAAGCGCCACCTTTGGGATCACCTGCGCCGCGATCAGGAACGGATAAGTCAGTTCGCTGACCCAGCGCGAATAGGCAATCCCCACCGCAATGGCGAAGCCCAAAATGGCGGCAATGAGAAACCCGACGGTGATCGCGACGAAGGTCGGCCACGAGTTCTGCAGCAGGTACAGCCAGTGCTTCACGATCGACTGGAAGATCATACTCGGCGGCGGCAGGATCACGGCCTTCACGTGCAGCAGGTCAACCGCCATCTCCCACAGCGCGAAAAAGGCGAGGAAGACCGCGACCTGTCCAAAAGTCCGAGTGACAGAGCGCTTCATCATGACGCCGCCTCCACCCGAGTTTTGCTCTTGTGAAGCTTGTGGCGGATGTATTGGACCAGTTCGGTAAACTCGGCGCGGCCACGCAGATCCTCGTCGCGCGGGCGCGGGAACGGAATATCGATGATCTCGTCGATGCGGCCGGGCCGGGAAGTCATGACGATGACGCGCTCCGAGAGAAGCACGGCTTCGCTGATGCTGTGCGTGATGAAGATGACCGTGCTGTCGGTCACGCTCCACAGCCGCAGCAGCTCTTCTTGCATCGTCTCGCGCGTGATCTCGTCGAGCGCTGCGAACGGCTCGTCCATCATCAGGATCGGCGGACGGAACGCGAGCGCACGGGAGAGCGAGACGCGCTGCTGCATTCCGCCTGAGAGCTCATGCGGCAATCGGTCTTCGAAACCGGAGAGGCCGGTGAGCGCGAGCCACTTGCGCGCCTCGGCCGTGCGCCGCGCGATCGGCTCGTCCTTCCGCACGATCTCGGTCGTCAGCAGCACGTTTTCGAGCGCCGTGCGCCACGGCAGCAGCAGCGGGCGCTGGAAGACGTAGCCGACTTTGCCCGACAGATCGGTGCTCTCGATCGGCGTATTGTCGAGCAGGACCTTGCCGCTCGAAGCCTTGAGCACGCCCGAGAGCACTTTCAAAAGCGTCGTCTTTCCGCAGCCGGACGGGCCGACGATGCTCACGAATGACTTCGGCGCGATGTCGATCGATACGCCTTCAAGGGCCGAGACCATGCCGCCCTTCGTGCGGTAGTTGAGGCTCAGATCCTCGATTTGGATGTGGGGAACGGATGACATTACGCGCTATGATTCCTCGATGAACTCGTGTGCCCGAGGAGGCGCTCTCCGATCACGCGACACTCTCGCTGCTCTCGATCACGCACGCTGCTTACCCCGAACGACACGATTTTCAATTCGAACTCGGCTTCCTTCCGGTGTGCTCCCGTAAGAATGCGAGAGCGAGGTCGCGTTCCGCCTGTTCGCCCATCACCATCAGCACAGGCTCATCGATGCCGCTGTCGATGAATGCCTTTAGGCGGTCATGGCATGCACGTGGCGTGCCAGAGATCGAGAATGCTTCGACGGCATCGTCGGACACGAGGCTTGTCGCCTCGTCGAGATCGCGGCGCGAGATCGCAGCGATAATGCGCTCCTGATCGACGGGAACGCCGGTCATCGCAATGTTGTCTTTGAGCGCCTTGTTGCGCAAAAGAAACGCGAGCTTCGGCCGCACCAGATCGATTGCGGTCTTCCCGTCTTCCGACACGGCGAAAAACAAATATGAGGCGCGGCGCAGACCGGTCGGGTCGCGGCCGGCCTCGCGCGCGCTCGCATTCACCTTGTCCAGTGAAGCCTTGCAGAACTGCGCGGATAGTCCAGCCGACAAGGCAACGCCGTCGGCGATACGCGCTCCGAGCGCCAGCATCTGCTCGCCCATGGCGGCAACGTAAATATTCAACGGCTGCGGCGGACGGAAGGCGAGCCGCGCGCCGGCGAGTTGGAAGATCTCGCCTTGATAGTGAGCGCCCTCACCGGCCCATAGCACGCGCAGACATTCGATGAATTCGCGCACGGCGCGAACGGGCTTGTCGATTGTCTTGCCGGATTCGCCGAGGAACATCGGATTGCCGACGCCGACTGCGATGCCGACCGGCGCGGTGCCGACCTCCGCAAGAGTCGCGAGCGACATCGCCGTCGGTGTCGGATGCCACAAATAAGGACTGACCGCCGTGGGGACGACGACCGCGCCAGGGTCGTTTATGCGGAAGCCCATGCTGGTGACCATGGCTTCGCGATAGCCCATGTGTTCGGCCATCCAGAGGCTCTGCGCGCCGGCGGCAACCACCTGCCGCGCGATTGCAAGCGCCGCCGCGGTGCTTTCGAAGCCGTCGAAGCTGACGCCGAAGCGGGCTGCCATCGCGTTCCCCTAGCCTCCGACCCGGTACTTGGCGAGCTTCTTGGGATCGACATCGACACCGAGGCCCGGTTTGTCCGGTACGATCAAATGGCCGTCGCGATAGACGAAGGGCTCGTCGATGATATCGTCGAGATAAGTATGTCCGGCGATACGCGTGCGCGGGACTTCCTCGGTCTGCGTGACCGGGATGCTGCCGGGGATCGTCACAGCGGCATTCGCGGCTGCCACGTGCAGGTTGGCGGCATTGCCGATACCCATTTCCGCCGACCCGTTGACGTCGCTCTGGATGCCCGCTGTGTGGGCGAGCGACAACAGCGACTTGCTCTTCAGGAAGCCGCCGGCCTTCGTATAGTAGCAGGAGATCATCTCACAGGCGTCGTGTCGAATCAGACGCAACAGTTCATGCGCGTTCCAGCATCCTTCATCCGCCATGATTGGCACATCGGTCGCCTGAGCAACGCGCGCCATCCCCTCAAGGCCTTCGACCGGCTGCTCCATGAACCAGATGTCGTACTCCGCCATGCGCTTGGTGATCTGCAACGCCTCCTTCCAGCTGCGATAGCCCTGGTTGGCATCCACCCTGATCCGCATCTGCGGCACCGCGGTGTGAATGCGCTTGACGAGATCGATATCGCGCTCTGGATCGACGCCGACCTTGATTTTGATACAGGTCACGCCTTCGTCGAACACTTCCTGCGCTTCCTTGACCGCCGGCTCGGTTTCCATCAGGCCGATCGAATGGGCGACGGCCACTTCGCGCCGCACCAGACCGCCTAGGAGCTGATAGACGGGAACACCGTGGAGTTTGCCGACTGCGTCGTGCATAGCGACGTCGAGCGCCGCCTTGGCATACGGGTAGCCTTTGACGAATTTGTCCATCTTGAGATGCAGGTGCTCGAAGCGGCGCACATCTTCGCCCTTGAGCAGCGGAAAGAGATAATCCTTGATGATGGTGAGGGTCGTGTCCGGCGTCTCGCCCGAGCGGATGCCGAATTCGCCGCTCCAGTCCTTGAGCACCTGCGCCTCGCCCCAGCCATAGGTGCCGTCCTCAAGGATCAGCTTGACCAGCACGTAGCGTTGCCCGACCGGGCTGTAATTGCCAGCCCAGGTGTGGCGCCGGCGCACCGGCAGGCTGACGAGATGGGTTTCGACTTCAACAATGTTCATCGCGTTGAAAGCTCCTCGAATTAAACTGTCACTTCGATCAGTCGATCGTTCGGCATCAGGTGGCCCGTGAGCTTCTCGAATCCGTCGGCCGTGATCCGGTACATATCTTCCACATGAAAGCCCATGCGCCCGGGAATCATGTAGAGCGGCTCCATTGTGTGGGTGACGCCGGGCGCAAGTGTCACCGCGCG
>DASXOK010000542.1:0-1714 GCA_036494425.1 Pseudolabrys sp. | reverse complement strand
CCGGCGACCTTGAAGTCCATGTCGCCGAGATGATCCTCGTCACCGAGGATGTCCGACAGCACCGCGTAGCGGCTGCCTTCCAGGATCAGGCCCATCGCGATGCCCGCGGTCGGCCGCTTCATTGGCACGCCGGCGTCCATCAGTGCGAGCGAGGAGCCGCAGACAGTCGCCATCGACGACGAGCCGTTCGATTCGGTGATCTCCGACACCACGCGGATGGTGTAGGGGAAGTCGTGATGCGGCGGCAACACGGGACGGATGGCGCGCCAGGCGAGCTTGCCGTGGCCGATGTCGCGGCGCTTGGGGCTGCCGACGCGGCCGGTTTCGCCGACCGAGAAGGGCGGGAAATTATAGTGCAGCAGGAACGTTTCCTTGTACGTCCCCGACAGCGCGTCGATGTACTGCTCGTCCTCGCCGGTGCCGAGCGTGGTCACGACCAGCGCCTGGGTCTCGCCGCGGGTGAATAGCGCGGAGCCGTGGGTGCGCGGCAGGACGCCGACTTCGGCGACGATGTTGCGCACGGTCTTGGCGTCGCGGCCGTCGATACGCTTGCCGGTATCGAGAATGTTCCAGCGGACGATCTTGGCTTCGAGCTCCTTGAACACGCCAGCGACGCGGAGCTTGTCGTATTTCGGCTCCTGGCCTTCGGGGAAGTAGCGCGCCATCGCCTTTTCCTTGACAGCGCCGACAGCGGCGTAGCGCTCCTGCTTGATGGCGATGCCGTAGGCATTGCGCAGGTCCTGCTCGACCAGACCGAGCATTTCCTTTTCGATCGCCGAATTGTCGATGGTGGCGATCTCGCGCGGCTCCTTGGCGGCCTTCTCGGCGAGCTCGATGATCGCCTTGATCACCGGCTGCATGTGGCGATGGCCGAACATCACGGCGCCGAGCATGACGTCTTCGCTCAGCTCCCTGGCTTCCGACTCGACCATCAGCACGGCGTCCGCCGTGCCGGCGACGACGAGGTCGAGCTGGGTGTCGACCATCTCGTCGAGCGTCGGGTTGAGGATGAACTCGTCATTGGCGAAGCCGACGCGGGCGGCGCCGATCGGGCCCTTGAAGGGCACGCCCGACAGCGTCAGCGCGGCGGAGACTGCCACCATCGCCACGATATCGGGATCGTTCTCCATGTCGTGCGACAGCACGTTGATGATCACCTGGGTCTCGTTGCGCCAGCCGTCGACGAACAGCGGACGGATCGGGCGGTCGATCAGGCGGGAAACCAGCGTTTCCTTCTCGGTCGGCCGGCCCTCGCGCTTGAAATAACCGCCGGGAATGCGGCCCGCGGCATAGGTCTTCTCCTGGTAGTCGACAGTGAGCGGCAGGAAGTCGACGCCCTCGCGCGGCGTCTTCGCCGCAACCACGGTGGCGAGCACCACGGTCTCGCCGTAGGTCGCCACAACGGCGCCGTCGGCCTGACGCGCGATCTTGCCGGTTTCAAGCTTGAGGGGACGTCCACCCCAGTCGATCTCTACGGAATGCTTATTGAACATATTGGTCTTCTTTCATTTGTTCGCGAAAGAAGGACCGCCTCCAAAAACAAAAACCATGCGCAAGACGGCGGGACGCTGACTGAAAAGACAATCAGCGTCCGGCGATCCTGCCATGGTTTTCGGATTTCGGATGGCGGCCATCCTTTCGCAAGTCACGGGCACCTTGCCCGTTGCGCCCAGCGGCCGGATTGCCACGGGACGCTCTCTTCTGTCGGACATGA
>DASXOK010000541.1:0-5362 GCA_036494425.1 Pseudolabrys sp. | reverse complement strand
AGGCCGCAGGCGGCACGAGTTGGGTGGACGCGAAGACGGCAGACGATACCGCGGCTGAGCGCTGGGCGAAGCCGCGCGGCGGGAGAGAAGCCGCCGAGTGACCAGCCGCGCGCCAAACCGCGCGCAGGAGGCATTGCCATGATGGTCCGTTCGTTGGCTGGAATTGTCGCACTGGCTATTGCCGCTGCTTCCGCGTCAGCCGCGCAGGTGTCGTATTATCAGCTTCCATCGGGCTCCTATCCGCACGACGTCGCGCCTGCGCGCGACGGCGGGGTCTGGTTCAGCGGCCAGATCCAGGGCTTCGTCGGCCATTTCGATCCGGCGAGCGGCAAGCTCGACAAGGTTGCGCTCGGGCCGGGCGCGGCGCCGCACGGCGTCACCATCGGGCCGGACGGTGCACCCTGGTTTACCGAAGGCGGGCAGAATGCGATCGCGCGCGTCGATCCGGCCGCGCGTACGGTGACGCTGTTCCGGCTGCCGAAGGAATTTCCGCGCGCCAACCTCAACACCGCGGTATTCGACAAGGCGGGCGTGCTCTGGTTCACCGGCCAGAACGGCGTCTACGGCCGCGTCGATCCGGCGAGCGGCAAGGTCGATGCCTGGAAGGCGCCGAAAGGCGTCGGACCCTATGGCATCACGACGACACCAAATGGCGACGTCTGGTACGCCTCGCTCGCCGGCGATCACATCGCCAAGATCGACACGGTGAGCGGCGATGCGCTGATGGTTCAGCCGCCGAAAGCCGGTGTCGGGCCGCGCCGCATCTGGTCGGATTCCAAGGGGCTTCTCTGGGTGAGCTTCTGGAACACCGGAGAGATCGGCCGCTACGATCCGCTCAACAAAGCCTGGAAGGTTTGGGCCCTGCCGAAAAGCAAAAGCGGCACCTACGCCATCTTTGTCGACGACAAGGACAAGGTCTGGGTCAGCGACTTCGACGCCAACGCCATCCATCGCTTTGATCCGATCACGGAGCGGTTCGACACCTTCAACAGCACCAAGAGCAATGCCTCGGTGCGGCAACTGATCGGCCGGCGGGGTGAGGTCTGGGGCGCGGAATCGGGCGCCGACCGGTTGGTCGTCGTGCGGGATTGACCCCGAGCGCGATAAGGCCAGGATGGCGTAATGCCGCGTGATCCGACGCCTGACCGCCGTGACGCCCTGCTGCTGCTCGCGGGCGCTCTTTGCTTTGCCGCCGCGCCTTTTCCTGCTGCCGCCGCGGGAACGCGCATCGATCCTCTGATCCACGCGGCGCGGCAGCAGGGCAATCTCTCGCAACGCATCGCTTATATTTCGCGCGGGCTCCTCGGAACGCGCTATCGCGGTTACACGCTGATCGGCGGGCCCCGCACGCCGGAGCAATTCGTCGTCCGCGACGATGGGTTCGACTGCGTGACCTATTGCGAGACGGTGTTGGCCGCGGCCTATGCCGGTAACGCGGACGAGTTCAGATCGATGCTGCGCACGATCCGCTATCACAAGGGCGTCGTCGCCTGGCGCGAGCGCAACCACTATTTCTTCGAGTGGGGCAAAAACAACGTCGACAACAAATTGTGCCGGACGATCCTGCTCGATGGCGTGGTCGCCATGGACAAGACCGTGGATTGGCACAAGGCGCTCGGCCGCCGCCGTTTCAGGATGCCGGTCATTCCGCAGGCCTCGCTCTTCGCCAACAAGACTTTATTGGCGAATGGCGATATCGTCGCATTCGTGACGCGCCGGCCGGACCTCGATTACTACCACGTCGGCTTCATCGTGTTCGACGACAAAAGCCAGATGATGCTGCGCCACGCCTCGCAGACGCATGGGCGCGTGCTCGACGAGCGCATGGACCGCTTTGTTGCGCAGAACCACGTGCGCTATGTAACGCTGTGGCGGCCGCAGGAACCGCACGCGGTGGCGTGAGGTCGGTCATTCCGGGGCGCGAGCGTCAGCGAGCGAACCCGGAATCCAGATGCGTATTCTGTGCTTGTCTTCTGGATTCCGGGTTCGCGCCTTCGGCGCGCCTCGGAATGACCAAGAGAGAGAGTGCTGCGAGCTGTGGATTACGCCGCAACCGCCTTCGGCTTCACTTCGGCTGTGTACTCGTCCATCAGCGTCTTGGTGATGCCGCCGGGATTGAAATTCCAGTCGGCGATTTCGGACACCGCAGTCACTTCCGCCGCCGAGCCGGTGATGAAGCACTCGGAGAATTGCGTGAGCTCGTCCGGCAGGATGCGTCGCTCGATCACCTCGATGCCGCGCTTGCGGGCGAGGCCGATCACCGTCTGGCGCGTGATGCCGTCGAGGAAGCAGTCGGCCAGCGGCGTGTGGATCTTGCCGTCGCGCACGAAGAAGATGTTCGCGCCGGTGCATTCGGCGACGCGGCCTTCCCAGTCCAGCATCATCGCGTCGGCATAGCCGTGCCGCTCGGCGCGATGTTTGGAGATGGTGCAGATCATGTAGAGGCCGGCGGCCTTGGCGCGGCAGGGTGCGGTCTTCGGATCGGGCCGGCGATATTCGGCGAGGTCGAGGCGGATACCCTTGAGGCGCTGCTCCGGGTCGAAATAGCTCGGCCATTCCCAACTCGCGATGGCGAGGTGGATCTTGTTGCTCTGCGCCGAGACGCCCATCATTTCCGAGCCGCGCCACGCGATCGGGCGGACATAGGCTTCGCTCTTGCCGTTCTTCTCCACCACCAGCTTCTTGGCGGCATCGATCTCGGCGATGGAATAGGGGATGTCGAAGTCGAGGATGTTGGCGGAGCGCCTCAGTCGCTCGGAGTGCTCGGTCGACTTGAAGATCTGTCCGCCATAGGCGCGCTCGCCCTCGAACACGGCGCTCGCGTAATGCAGGCCATGGCTGAGCACGTGCAGGTTCGCATGATCCCACGGCACGATCTTCCCGTCGTACCAGATGACCCCTTCAAGCCGGTCATAGGATTGCGCAGCCATCGTCTCCTCCTTCGCCTCTACTAACTCGCGGTCTACTTGTGCTTGCCCGGGCCTGCCGCCAGCCTCTCTGCCGTGTTGATGGCGCATTTTCCGCGCCACTTCCACACTTTGCGTCGCCGGGTCACACCCGGTATGAGTCGGTCAGGCCGGCCCCAAAGCCGTCCCTGTGAAACTCGGCGGAGTCAGGAGAGGGCCTTCCGGCACGATCCTTTCGTCGAAAACGGTGCTTTTGTAACATAACTTCAAAATATGTCAACATGGCTGACATAAATTTGACTACAAAAGCTGTTGCTGCCGCTCCGGGGCTCGCCGAGCGCCCGGCGGCCGCTCCTGCACCAACTTCAGTCGTCCCGGAGCCGACCTGGGACATCATCGAGCTTTTATTCTTCGCCTATCGCGACTTCGTTGGCGATCCGGATGAGGTGCTGCTCAAGCTCGGCTTCGGCCGCGCGCATCACCGGGTACTGCACTTCGTCAACCGCAATCCGGGCATGAAGGTTGCCGATCTGCTCGACATCCTGAACATCACAAAGCAGTCGCTCGGCCGCGTGCTCAAACAACTGGTCGACGAGGGTTTCGTGGTCCAGAAGGAAGGCGCACAGGATCGGCGCCAGCGGCTCCTTTATGCGACGCCGAAAGGCGAGGCACTGTCGCTCAAGCTCGCAGTCTTGCAGACGCAGCGGATCACGCGCGCCTTCGGCGAACTCGGGCCTGGCGCGCATGAGGCGGCGCGGCGCTTCCTTACGGCCATGATCGATACTGACAATCGTGATGGCGTGCTACGGCTGATCGCGCGCGCCGACCGGGCCGCCAAGCCGCGGGAATAGCTGAGGAGCCGCGATGATTCTGCCTGCTCCATTGGCCGACGATGCGCCGCACTTGCTGGTGGTCGATGACGATCGCCGCATTCGCGATCTGTTGTCGCGCTTCCTCACCAGCGAGGGCTACCGGGTGACCACCGCCGACACGGCGGCGGATGCGCGCGCCAAGCTGAAAAGCCTGAGTTTCGATCTCCTGGTGCTCGACGTGATGATGCCGGGCGAGAACGGCTTCGATTTCGCCAAGGCGCTGCGTGGTTCGTCCGAGGTCCCGATCCTGATGCTGACCGCGCGCGACGCCGCCGAGAGCCGCATCAAGGGCCTCGAGATGGGCGCCGACGATTATCTGTCGAAGCCGTTCGAGCCGCGCGAACTGTCGCTGCGCATCGCCAATATCCTGAAGCGCGCGCAACCGGCGGCGCCTCCGCCGCCCGCGGAATCCGTACGCTTCGGGCCCTTCGTCTATCATCTCGGGCGCGGCGAGTTGCGCCAGGGCGAGGAAACGATCCGCCTCACCGACCGCGAGCGCGAGATGCTGCGTATTCTTGCCGCCACGCCGGGCGAGACCGTGTCGCGCTTGGCCCTCGCCGGCAATGGCGGCTCGATCAGCGAGCGCGCCGTCGATGTGCAGGTGAACCGCTTGCGCCGCAAGATCGAACGTGACCCGGCCAATCCGCTGTTCGTGCAGACCGTGCGCGGCATCGGCTACCGGCTGGTGATCGCCACATGACCAGCCTCGACATCAGCAACGGCGTTCGCAGCGCGATCGAGCGCGCGCGCGAATGGTGGGAATGGTACGACGCGATTCCGCCGATCCGCCGCATTCATAGCTGGCTGGCGCAGATCGGTGACGGCTGGCGGCGGATGAGCCGCTGGCTCAACGGCGTGATGCCGAAGGGCCTCTATGCGCGCGCGCTGCTGATCATCATTGCGCCGATGGTGATCTTGCAATCGGTGGTCGCCTTCGTGTTCATGGAGCGGCACTGGAACCTGGTGACCCAGCGGCTCTCCGCCGACGTGGTCCACGACATCGCCGCGCTCATCGACGTCTATCGCGGTTATCCGCAAGACGCGGATCAGGCGCTTATCCGCAAGATCGCGCAGGACCGGCTTGGCCTTGTGGTCGATTTCCTGCCGACGGGCGACTTGCCGCCGCCGGGCCCCAAGCCGTTCTTCTCGCTGCTCGATCAGTCGCTGTCGGAAGAATTGCGCAAGCAGATCGGACGGCCCTACTGGATCGACACCGTCGGGCGGTCGTCGCTGGTCGAGATCCGCGTCCAGCTCGACAACACGGTGATGCGCATCTTCGCGCGGCGAAGCGCGGCCTATGCCTCGAACTCGGAAATCTTCCTGATCTGGATGGTCGGCACGTCGACGGTGCTGCTCACCGTCGCCATCATCTTCCTGCGCAACCAGATCAAGCCGATCCTGCGGCTCGCCGACGCCGCCGAGAGCTTCGGCAAGGGCCGGGATGTGCCGAACTTCCGGCCGCGCGGCGCGCGCGAGGTGCGGCGCGCGGCGAATGCCTTCATCGAGATGAAGTCGCGCGTCGAGCGCGCCATGGAGCAGCGCACGGCCATGCTCGCCGGAGTGTCGCACGATCTGCGCACCATT
>DASXOK010000540.1:0-6239 GCA_036494425.1 Pseudolabrys sp. | reverse complement strand
GATGCAGGAAAGCGTGTCGGCGGCACTCAGCTATGTGCGTAGCCGCTCGCAGCGGTTCGGCATCCGCCCGCCCTTCTTCGAGAAGCGCGACATCCACGTGCACGTGCCGGAAGGCGCGACACCCAAGGATGGACCGTCGGCGGGCGTCGCCATGGTGACCTCGATCGTCTCGGTCATGACCGGAATTCCGGTCCGCCGCGACGTCGCGATGACCGGCGAGATCACCCTGCGTGGCCGGGTGCTACCGATCGGCGGTCTGAAGGAAAAGCTGCTCGCCGCCGCGCGCGGCGGCATGAAGACCGTGCTGATCCCGGAGGAGAACGCCAAGGACCTCACCGAGATCTCCGACACGATCAAGAAGAACCTTGAGATCTTGCCGGTCAGCCGGATGGACGAGGTTTTGGCCCGCGCGCTAGTGCGCAAGCCCGAGGCGATCACCTGGGACGAAGACAGTGCCAAGGTGGCGGCCAAGTCCGCTGACGCCGCGGTGGAAGAGGACGGCTCCGGCCTGACTGCCCACTAAGCGAGCTCAAGTCTTAGAGATCAAGGAAACGGCGCCGCGAGGCGCCGTTTTCATTTGAGGACCGGTGCCTGCTTGCCGCCTGCGGCGGTTGGCGATAAACCCCGGTGCTGAAGGGCGATTAGCTCAGTTGGTAGAGCGCCTCCTTTACACGGAGGATGTCGGCGGTTCGAGTCCGTCATCGCCCACCACGCTCAATCTGTTCGAGTCCGCGCTTCCTTGCGAATCTGCTTCGCGCGCGAAAGGCGACATATGTCGCCGTCGGCTATAAGCTCGGCCTCGGACCAGTAGCCGACATCGGGTCGGTCTAGCCGTGTCGGGGTGAGTCAAATAAGCTGGTCGCCGATCTTGATCGATCGCAAGCGCGGACAGGCATTTCAACCCGGGTATGCCATGGTAAAGCGATACGCAACGGCGCAATCCACCGTGGCGATGCGGCGTTTTGGCCCTCCCGCCATTGCGATTCTGGTAGCGATGGCCGGACTGGCGGCGCTGACCGCCGAGGCTGCGGCGAAACAGGCGCGCCCCGCGGCCAAAGCCGAGGCGACGGCGCCGCGCGAGGCGGGCGAGCCGATCATGGCGATCGTGTCGATCAAGAGCCAGAATGTCACTTTCTACGACGCCGACGGCTGGATCCTGCGCGCGCCAGTGTCAACTGGCGTCACGGAACGCGAGACGCCGGCCGGCGTCTTCGCCGTCATCGAGAAAGACAAGGACCACCACTCGACCATGTATGACGATGCCTGGATGCCGAACATGCAGCGCATCACCTGGAATGGCATCGCGCTGCATGGCGGCCCGTTGCCGGGCTATGCGGCCTCGCATGGCTGCGTGCGGATGCCCTTCGGCTTCGCGGAGAAGCTGTTCAACAAGACGTGGATCGGGATGCGGGTGATCATCTCGCCGAACGACGCGGCCCCGGTCGAGTTTTCCCACCCGGCGCTGTTCGAGCCCAACGCAGCGGCGCTCGCTGGTGCTCCGGCGCGCGCCGAGGCGCTCGCCGGCGAGGCCGCGGAGGCTGCGGAGGCCGCCGACAAGGCGAAGAAAGTAGCCGCGCCGGTGGCGCGCGAGGCGGCATCGCTCACGGCGTCGCTGCGCAAGCTGGAGTGGCTCAAGAACCGCGCCAACGCCGAGCTCGCCTTCGCTGACAAGGCGCTCGCCGCCGCAAAAACGGACCAAGCCAAGGCGCGGGCCGAGAACCGGAAGCAGAAGGCGGCCCTTAAGGCCGCGGAAGTGGGGACGCACCTCGACACCGCCAAGGCCGACGCGAAGTTGAAGCTCGACGCCGCCGCCGCCGCAAAGGACGCGGCCAAAGCGGCCCGGACCAAGAAGGCCGACACCGCCAAGGTGGCGAGCGAAGCGAAGCTCTTGCTCGAGCCGGTCTCGGTCTATATCAGCCGCGCGACGCAGAAGCTTTACGTCAGGCGCAACACGCATAAGCCGGCGCCGGATGGGGGCGGCGAGGTGTTCGATTCGCCCATTGAGGTTCCGATCACGATCCGCGATCCTGACAAGCCGATCGGCACGCATGTCTTCACCGCGATCGCGCGCACCGATACGGGCCTGCGCTGGACTGCGGTCACGATCGACAACGGGGACGACGCCAAGGACGCGCTCGACCGTATCACCATCCCGCAGGATGTGCTCAACCGCATCGCGCCGACCGCCGTGCCGCGATCCTCGATCATCGTCTCCGACGAGCCGCTGAGCAGCGAGACCAATTATCGCACCGAGTTCGTCGCGGTACTGAGCAACCACCCCCAGGGTGGCTTTATCACGCGTCAGCCGACGCCTGTGGACGATGATGACCGCGTTGCCAGCGGCAACGTCACGGACGACGGTAGCTTCTTCTCCGGTTTCCAACGCAATCCGAGCTACCAGACCGGCAACATGCAGCGACGCGGGGGCCAGTACTATCGTCCTGTGCAACGGGGTTGGTCGTGGTGGTAGGCGAGGCACGCCGCATGGTCGCTCAGGGTCACGAGCGGCGGTGAGTCGATCTCAAGTTCGGGTCGGCTCTATTCCGAACAGTGGACGGGAGAGCGATGACGACGTAAGTCCCCGTCGCAAGCTCAAGCAGGCCTGAGTCGCCTTCTCCCAACAGCTCGTCGAAATCCGCGGAGAGATACTCAAAATCTTCGAGAGCCTCAGCAAGCGTCTCGTTCAGACCGTTTGTTTTGTAGCACTCTTCGGGGACATCGTTCTTGTAGTCGGGAGCCCGCCGGGAGTTGGGGCTTATGCGGATCGCAATGATCTGGACGGCTGATTGAGCAATATGCGCGGTGCCGGCAAGCAGGATCGACGGATCTTCGACCGGCCCGAGTTCTTCAAATGCCGTTGGCCACCGGCAGGATGGGCATTCCACTGCCATCGCGACATCCCTCCCAACTCAGCCGTTTCGTGCTCAGCCCGGAAAAACTTTGACGCTGCTCGCCACGGAATCGGCAACGTGTTCTTTGGTGATGACTCCAACGACGTTTTCCGGCCGAGGCACGCCGCCGCCGGACACGACCAGAGCCATGAAAGCGTGCTTCCGCCAAATCCGCTGGATCACGTCGAATGCGATATCGTCCTCGCGGACGACGGTGAAATTGCGGCTGGCGACGTCACGCATCTTCACGTCCGATTGCGCCTCCTCCAAGGCATGTCTCAGCGCCGTGTTGACCCTGAGAACGCCGACGATATGGCTGCCGTCCACCACCACGACGTGACGCAGCCGGCCTTCGTGGTCGGGACGGGATAGAAATGCATTGAATCCGAGATCGGCCGGAGCGAGCACCAGATCGGTGTCCATCACCTCCTTGGCGCGCTGAACAAGAAACATGTTTGCATGCAGCGCTTTGGGGATGACGTGTCCGCGACGAAAAAGTTTCAATGTGTAGATATTTTCGGCCGACAACATGCGCCGCACGCCGACGCTGAAGGCGACGGCGAGGATCATGGGGAGCACGATCCCATAATCGCGCGTCATCTCGAAGATCATGGTCACGGCCGTCATGACCGCGCCCGTCCCGCCGCCGACCATCGCGCCCATGCCCACCATGGCGAATGAGGGCACGTCGATATTCATCGGCAGGTGCAGCATCGATAGGACGGCGGCAAATGCCGCACCGATCGTCGCGCCCATATAGAGGGAAGGCGAGAACACGCCGCCCGAAGAACCCGAGCCGAGGCTGAGCGAGGTCGCCAGCATTTTGCATGCGAACAGCAGCAGAAGCAGGCCGGGCGTCGATAATTGACCGAGCAGAACGGCCTGGACTGTGCTGTAGCCGACGCCTTCGACGTAATAATGCCCGAACTTCTGCTGGAGGGCGTAGATCAATATTCCAACCAGGAGCATGCCGAATGCATGCCGGATATAGCGGCCTTTTATTTTATCGAAGAGATCCTCAAACACATGCAAGCCGCGCACAAACCCTGCGGCAGCGACGCCGACGACAATTCCGAGCAGCGCATAGAGGCAGAGCGTGACGGCGGACAACGCATCGACGCCGATCGGTGCAAGCTCCGGCACACCAAATGCGGGCTGCGACCCGAAAAAGAAGCGGCCGATGAAGGTCGCCGTGCCCGTTGCGACAGCGACCGGCAGGAAGGTGCGGACGCTGACTTCGGGCATCATCAGTTCTATGGCGAACATCACGCCGCCGATCGGCGTATTGAAGGTCGCGGCGATCCCGGCCCCGGCACCGGCAGCCACGAGAATGATCCGCTCCCCGGGCGGCATCGGAATGATTTGCCCAAGTGTGGAACCAAGCGCCGATCCGATCTGAATGATCGGACCCTCACGGCCCACGGCAGCTCCGCTTCCGATCGCAATCGCCGAAGCCAGCGATTTTACAACAGCGACCACGGGCCGGATGACACCGCCCTTGTAATAGATCGCATCCATCACTTCGGGCACGCCATGGCCGCGTGCTTCCGGCGCAAATTTCGTGACGATGAACGTCACTGCGATCGCGCCAATCACCGGCACGAGGATGATGAAGGGCCCCCAAGGGCTGGCCGGCGTGAAAAGGTTTGCATCGTAGTGTGTCGAGAACTCGCCAAGAAAGAGCACGTTATGGATAAGGCCAATGAGAGCGCGGAACAGGACCGCCCCTAATCCGGTGACTACGCCCACGATGAGGGCGAGCACCGAGAGATAGGCCAGCCCTATGCGCCGGCTGTCGACGTCGGGAGCGCCTCCATCCGCTGATCCTGCTCCAGCACTTGCCGGGGGACGCTGCACGCTCAGAGGGGCAATTATGGGTGATGCGCCGGGACCAGTCTGACTCGTCATCAATAGCCGTCCAATAAATGTTGCGGCGTCACCCGTACGGCCGGAGGCTTGCTGCGATTAGAAGCAGGTCCCAGCAAGCCTACGGTCGATACTGGCAACGATCCAGCCTCCAGAGCCGGGCCTGCCAAATTGACGCAGGGTCGCGCGATATGTTCCCAATGACTTAGCGGGAGACAGGCCGGATGAGCGTGCCAATTGGCAATGCGGCCGTCGTCGATCGTGGCATGGGTGGATAATTTGGAGCGGCGAGGGCGCACGCACAAACGTTGAGCATCCGTGCCGATCGAACGGTGACACCTATGGTCCTACCGACAGAATGGCGCGGGAGGCTTGTTCATCCTCCACACTCGGCGTGTGCGTCAGGTCAGGGCGTCGGTGCGTAATGAGTAAAAACGTAGTCGTGATCTTTGGCGGGCTGGTGGCACGGGAAGCAGGTTTTGTGCAGCGCATCGTTGCCGGCTTTGCCGTTCTTGAAGTCGGCAAATCCCCAGCCGCCGGTCGCGGCGTACTTCTTTGAGTCCTTGACCATGAACTGAACATTCTCGGCGGATCCGGCCACGGAAGATTGAAGGCCGGCGCCAGGAAAGCCGATGGCCAAGACGTCGTTGTTTTCGTCCGAGAGGGCTTCATTCCAATGCAGCGCGGCGATGATTGTGCCGTCGGGAAATGGAAGCTTTCCTTCCCGAAAGGCCTTGATCGCAATATCGTTGCCCAATTGGGCGCGCACCTGATTGAGGTTGCCTCCTGCCAAGTGATTGACGGAGATCAGGCGCCAGTCACGGTATCCGGCCGGAATTGTGATGCCGTATATCGGAGAGGCATCACTCTCAGCCGGCGACTGGCCGTTGTTGCCGCTCTGTGCCGTCGTCACGTACAGCGCGCACACGATGATCGTGCTGGCCACTGCGAGACCAACTGCGACAGTTGCCCGACACATTGGTGAGCCTCCCGCGATCCGTTGGCTTGCGCACGAGCATACGATGACCTGACGCCGTGGTGAACATGGCCGCGGCGCAGAAGACCTCACCGCCGCTGACACTCCGTTTGTCTTGGCTGACGGCAGCGGTATCCCGATCAGGACAATCGCCACCGGAAAGTTGTGATTTGCTTCGGACGCTGAATGCCGGGAAGGTGCCGCCATTGCACCGCCGGGCTCAAACGATTGGCAGGAGGGGGCTCTTGCTGAAGCAGCAGGTTTCCGTCGCCGACACAGGACAGTCCCCGTCGCCGGCCGTATGGCCGCACTCGCCAAATCCGGCGCTGCAACTGATCTACGATACCGCGCCGATTGGCCTCGCCTTCCTCTCTCCAGATTGCCGGTATCTCTATATCAATCGGCATTTGACCGAAATTTGCGGCATCTCCGTCGAGGGACACCTGGGCCGCACGGTTCGTGACTGCGTTCCTGCGCTGGCGGAATCGGTGGAAGCGATCGTGCGT
>DASXOK010000539.1:0-2789 GCA_036494425.1 Pseudolabrys sp. | reverse complement strand
GGCCTCAAAGGCCCGATCATGAAGGTGGCGCAGCTTCTCGCCACCATTCCCGATGCGGTGCCGCCCGAATACGCCAGCGAGCTGATGAAGCTGCAAAGCCAAGCGCCGCCGATGGGCTGGGCCTTCGTCAAGCGCCGCATGAGCGCGGAGCTTGGCCCCAACTGGCAGAAGAAATTCGCGGACTTCGAGCATCAGCCGGCGGCGGCGGCGTCGCTCGGCCAGGTGCACCGCGCCACCGCGGTGAGTGGAGAACGGCTTGCCTGCAAGCTGCAATATCCCGACATGCAGTCGGCCGTCGAAGCCGATCTGCAACAACTGAAATTGCTGTTCACGCTGCGCAAGCGCTTCGACCCGGCGATCGACACCAGCGAGATCGGCGTCGAGATCGCCGCGCGTCTGCGCGAGGAGCTCGACTATCAGCGCGAGGCTAAACACGCCGCACTCTACAAATACATGCTCAAGGACGCGCCGGCGATTCGCGTGCCGAATGTCTGGCCGCAGCTGTCGACCGGGCGCCTCCTGACGCTCGACTGGATGGAGGGCACCAAGCTTCTGGCACACAAAGATGCGCCGCAGGCGATACGCAACACGCTTGGCACCGCGATGTTCACCGCGTGGTGGTTTCCCTTCAGCCGCTTCGGCGTCATCCATGGCGATCCGCATCTCGGCAATTATTCGGTCTTCGCCGACGCCAAGGACAAACCCGCCGGCATCAATCTGCTCGACTATGGCTGCATCCGCATCTTTCCGTCGAAGTTCGTCGGCGGCGTGGTCGATCTCTATCGCGGGCTGCAACACGGCGACCATAGCCGCGTCGTGCACGCCTACGAGACCTGGGGCTTCAAGCGGCTGAGCCGCGAGCTGATCGACACGCTCAACATCTGGGCGCGTTTCATCTACGGCCCGCTGCTCGACGACCGTGTGCGTACCATCGCCGACGGCGTTAAGCCCTCGGACTATGGCCGCAAGGAAGCTTTCCGCGTGCACCAGGCGTTGAAGAAGAGGGGGCCGGTGACGGTGCCGCGCGAGTTCGTGTTCATGGACCGCGCCGCTGTCGGCCTCGGCGCCGTCTTCCTGCACCTCGCGGCAGAACTGAATTTCTACAAATTGTTCAATGAGGCGATAGAGAAATTCTCTCAGGAAACGGTGGCACAACAGCAAAGTGAAGCGCTCGTGGCGGCGGGGCTCGCCGCCGGTTCGATCTAGCGAAAATTAGGCGCGTCTGCCCGGAATCCAGGCGTGCGCAGATAATTCACATGGATTGAATACTTTCTGGCGGGGTGTAGGCCCCGCCGGGCGTTGCCCTCGGCGGCTAATTGCGGTAACCCCAGGACGGCCCGCCTTTATAAAAGAGACCTCCGGAGACTGTCCCAATGGCCGACCACGGCACCGTCGAATACGCCACCGCGACCGGCAACGATTATGCGGCGCACGAGAACACCTATGAGAGTTTCATCAAGTTCACATTCGTGGGCGCGGTCCACGTGATCAACCTGCTCCTTGGCCTGGCGACGGGCGGAGTGATGGGTCACTGGTTCTGGGCGATCCCGATTTTCATCATCGCCGTGCTCGGCGCGATCCCCGGTCTGGTTACCGGCACGAAGACCTCGAGCTACGTGGCCTTCGTGCTCTGCTTCCTGATCTTCGCCTTCAACGGTTTGTCCTGAAGCTAGTCAGGCGGCACGCCAGGAGGCGCAGATGCGGATTGCGGTAGCGCGTGAGACCGATGTCTATGAAGGCCGTGTCGCGGCGACTCCGGAAACGGTGAAGAAGTTCAAGGCGCTCGGTGCCGATGTCGTCGTCGACCGCGGCGCCGGCCTGTCGTCCGGTATCCTTGATGATGACTACGTGGCCGCGGGCGCCGAGATCGGCGACAACGTCACGCGTGACGCCGATGTGGTACTCAAAGTGCGCCGGCCGTTGCCGGACGAGCTTGCCGGTTACAAGCGCGGCGCGCTTGTCGTCGCCATCATGGATCCTTACGGCAACGAAGCCGCGCTGAAGCAGATGGCGGATGCGGGCCTCATCGCCTTCGCCATGGAGTTGATGCCGCGCATCACCCGCGCGCAGTCGATGGACGTGCTCTCCAGCCAGGCCAACCTCGCCGGCTATCGCGCCGTGATCGACGCGGCGGAAGAATACGGCCGCGCGCTGCCGATGATGATGACCGCGGCCGGCACCGTGCCTGCTGCGAAGGTCTTCATCATGGGCGTCGGCGTTGCCGGATTGCAGGCAATCGCCACCGCGCGCCGCCTCGGCGCCATCGTCACCGCCACCGACGTACGCCCCGCGACGAAAGAGCAGGTGGAAAGCCTCGGCGCCAAATTCCTCGCCGTCGAGGACGAAGAATTCAAGAACGCGCAGACCGCCGGCGGCTACGCCAAGGAAATGTCGAAAGAGTACCAGACCAAGCAGGCCGCCCTTGTCGCCGAGCACATCAAGAAGCAGGACATCGTCATCACCACGGCACTGATCCCCGGGCGCCCGGCGCCGCGGCTGATCAGCAAGGAGATGGTCGCGTCAATGCGTCCTGGCTCGGTGATCGTCGATCTCGCGGTCGAGCGCGGTGGCAATGTCGAGGGCGCGCGGCCAGGTCAGGTCGCGCAGGTCGGGCCGGCGAAGATCGTCGGTTATCTCAACGTGCCCGGCCGCCTCGCGGCTTCGGCCTCGGCGCTCTATGCCAAGAACCTTCTCACCTTCGTCGAGACGCTGATCGACAAGAATGAAAAGAAACTGGCGATCAACTGGGACGACGAGATCGTCAAAGGCACGGCGCTCACCCGCGACGG
>DASXOK010000538.1:0-1619 GCA_036494425.1 Pseudolabrys sp. | reverse complement strand
GCACGAGGCCGAGCAGTGTGCGCGCGCGGCGGAGGCCGTGGACGTCTTGCAAATCCCGGCCTTCCTCTGCCGGCAGACGGACCTGCTCATCGCCGCCGCCAAGACTGGCCGCGCGGTGAACGTGAAGAAGGGCCAGTTCCTGGCGCCTTGGGACATGCAGAACGTCGTCGCCAAGATCACCAGCGCGGGCAATCGCAACGTGCTGGTGACCGAGCGCGGCGCCTCCTTCGGCTACAACACGCTCGTCTCCGACATGCGGGCGCTGCCGATCCTGGCGCGCACGACGCATGCGCCGGTCATCTTCGACGCCACGCATTCGGTGCAGCAGCCGGGCGGGCAGGGCAGCTCCTCGGGCGGCGAGCGAGAATTCGTGCCGGTGCTGGCGCGTGCCGCCGTCGCGGTCGGCGTGGCCGGCGTCTTCATCGAGACGCATCAGGACCCCGACAATGCGCCGTCGGATGGCCCCAACATGGTGCCGTTGAAGGAGATGGAAGGCCTGCTCCATAGGCTCATCGCATTCGACCTCCTGGCCAAGACGTAGGCCGGGCCGTCGGCATGAACCGCGTCCTCAATCTCATCGCGGTCGTCGTTTTCGCCAGCGCGCTTTACACGCGGTCGACCGATCCGATCATCCCGCAGATCGCCGCTGGTCTCGATGTCGAACCGAGGACCGCCGCGCTGCTTTCGACTGCCTTCACGCTGCCCTACGCGCTGGTGCAGCCGCTGCTCGGCGCGCTGGCGGACATGTTCAGCAAAACGCGGCTGATGCTCGCCTGTCTGCTGGTCTTGACCGCGGCGTCGTTGGTCTGCGGGTTCGCCAAGAATTTCGAGATTCTCGTGGTGGCCCGCATGGTGGCGGGACTTGCCGCCGGCGGCGTGGTGCCGATCTCGTTTGCGCTGGTCGGCGACAAAATTCCGGTGGCGGGACGGCAAGTGGCGATGGGCCGCCTGCTGTTCGCGATCATGACGGGCAACCTTCTCGGCGCGACATTCGCGGGCGTTGTCTGCGACCTGGTCGGCTGGCGCGGCGTGTTTTACGTTTTGTGCGCCATCGGCGGTCTCATTTTCTTGATTGCCGTGCCGGGCTTTCGCGCCGTCAAGGAAGCGACAGGACGTTTCGACCTCTCCACGATCGGGCCGAATTATCGCGCAATCTTCAGCAATCCGCTCGCGAAGATCTGTTTCAGCGCGGTGTTTTTCGAGGCCGTGTTCATGTACGGCGTCTTCCCGCACATCGCGACGATGATGTACAGTGCCGGCGAGACCCGCGCGTCGATCGCCGGCATCGTCATCGCCGGCTTCGGCATCGGCGGCGCCTTGTACGGCGTCATGGTCTCACGCCTGCTGGCGCTGTTGGGTGAGACCAACATGATGCGCATCGGCGGCACGGTCATGGGACTTTGCCTGCTGGTAATTGCCTTACGCGCCTGGTGGCCGGTGGAGTTCGCCAATTTCGCCGTGCTCGGCTTCGGCTTCTACATGCTGCACGCCGTCATCCAGATCTACGCCAGCGAATTGGCGCCGGCGGCGCGCGGCTCCGCCATGGCGCTGCACTCCTTCTTCTTCTTTCTTGGCCAGGCGGTCGGTCCGATTGTCTACGGCGCCGGGCTCGCCACCAT
>DASXOK010000537.1:0-11679 GCA_036494425.1 Pseudolabrys sp. | reverse complement strand
TCGTCCACGCCGCGATCGAGGAGCCCGGTCGCCGCTTCATCGTGCGTTATTGGCGCAAACATCGCACCCGCGCGGCCGCTTCCTCCACTTGCCGAACCTTGAAAACATCCGCCTAAGTCGGCGGCGTCTCGTTCGTCCCGCGCCAGCGGCCGTAACGCCAGGGCAGATACCAGTGCGCGCGCACGGGGAGGGCCGCCGGCACGAAGTCCAGCCCGTGCGTTCCCCACGGATGACAGCGGAGGAACCGCGCGAGCGCCATCCAGCCGCCGGCCCAAAGTCCAAAGCGCGTGATCGCTTCGTCTGCGTACTCCGAACAGCTTGGCAGATGACGGCAGCGCGGCCCGATGAGTGGCGAGAGTGTGTAACGGTAGAGCCTGACAAGAGCGCGGCCCATCATCCGCGGCATGCGGAATATGCCGTCGGCGCTCAAGTTGGGTACCTCTCACACGGCGATCGAGACATCGAAGTTCTAGTAGAGCTTTCAATTAAGCGTACAACCCACGGGTTCATTTCAAATTACAGAAAAGTTCCAAGAAAAGTTCCAAGCAGTTGGAACTGCTCGGCTATTTGCCATCAAAGACTTTTGATAGCGACTTTTTTGCACTAGACCCGAATCTGTGCGCTGCATTAAAAAAGAACATATGTGCCGGGGGTTCCTGAAACCGCCGACGCCTTATCAGAACGTGGATAACCACGCCGAACTTGAAAGGCCCGGTGGCGAGAAGGGGGAAGAATGGGTCGTTCCCTAATGCTTGTTGCCGCGCTCGCTGTTGCGGCGTCGGTTCTGTCGTTGCCTTTGTCCGCGCGCGCCTCCGATCGCGCGCTGCCGATGCATTTCGACCTGCGTCTGCAAGGCCCGGCCGATATCTGCGGCACCAAATGCAAATCCTACATCGCGGCGGTCGGCGCCATCACTGCCGACACGCCCAGCGACTTCACCGCTTTCGCGCAAGGCCATGATCTGACCGGCGCCACGGTGGTGCTCGACTCGGACGGCGGCTCCGTGCACGGCGCTATCGCGCTCGGCCGTGAAATCCGCAAGCTTGCGCTCGACACGACAGTCGGCCGGATGGTCGATCTCGCCGCCCCTAAGCTCGGCACCCCGCGCGCCACTTATTCGCCTCGCGCGAATTGCGAATCCATGTGCGCCTTCGTGCTGCTCGCCGGCGTGCGCCGCACCGTGCCGCCGGAAGCGCAGGTGATGGTGCATCAGATCTGGCTCGGCGACCGCCGCGACGATCCGACCGCCGCCACGTATTCCGCCGAAGACCTCGTGCTGGTGCAGCGCGATATCGGCCGGCTCGCCCGCTACACCGCCGAGATGGGCGCTTCCATCGACATGCTCGACCTCTCGCTGCGCATCCCGCCGTGGGAGCCGATGCACGCGATGACGCGCGACGAACTCACGGCCATGCGCGTCGCCACAGCCGATACGGTGGCGCCGACCGGCGCCGCGGTCGCGACCGCGCCGGCCGCGCCTCCGGTGCAGGCAGTCCCGACGGTGACCAATGGCATCGCCGCCACCGAGATCAGCGAGAAGCGCTGGGCCATGGTCGATCGATCCGGCGGTGCCGCCTCGCTGGCGCGCCGCCATCCGCTCACCATCGAGGGCGAGGACATCGGCAGCTTCGATCTCATGGTCTCCTGCGGAGCGGGCGGCGGCACCTACGACGTTGCCTACCTCGAGCACCGCCACGACGGCGACCGCACGCCGCTGCCGATCGCGCTCGGCAAGGTGAGCATGCTGGCCGGCGGCCAGCAGGCCGCGCTCAAGGTGGTCTCGTCCGAGCGCCAAAACGATCAGGGCGAACTCGTCACCTATGCCGCCGGCTCGGTGCCGGCATCGCTGATCGACGGCTTCGCCGCCATCGGCAATCACTCGCTGCTGATCGAGACCGCGAGCGGCAACGTGCGCACGGGCATCCGCCTCGGCAACACCGGCGCCCAGCAGAGCCTGCCGCAACTCGCGGCGAGCTGCCGCAAGGCCCCGGGCGTCCGCGCCGATCTGGGCACGCTCGTGCGCAAGACCGCGGCCGCGCAATAGACGTTCCCATCTGAAACGGGCATGGCCGGGGTCGTCCCCGGTTATGGGTGGCTTGCGACGGTTATCGGTAAAAGCCAATTTTACAGATAACAGTAGATTTCTGCCCAGTTATCTGTCAAAATAACTTTTACAGATAATTGGGCGGGCCGCGATGGACCGGATCACCCTTGGGCATCAGACGCTGTTTGCCGACCTCCAGCAGCAATGCATGGATGCGGCTTTCGACGAACAGTTCCCCGAGAACGGATCGTTCGCCACCAAGACCCTGAAGGGCAGGAAATACTGGTACTACGAGGGGTATCAGACGACGTCCGGGGGCAGGACCAAGGCGCGCAAGTACTCAATTTATGTCGGCCCGCAAAGCGATCCCGAAATCGCCAAGCGGGTTGAAGATTTCCGCCGTGTGAAGATCGGCTACCGTGCGCGCCGTTCGCTCGTCATGAGCCTGCGCGACATTGGCCTTCCGACGCCGCCGGCGATTGTTGGGGACGTCGTAGAAGCGCTTTGGAAGGCGGGACTGTTTCGCCTGCGCGGCGTTCTCGTCGGGACGCTCGCCTATCAAACCTACGCCGGTCTTCTGGGCGTCCGTTTGCCTTCGGCCTCGGTCATGACCGGCGACGTGGACCTCGCCCAATTCCATTCGGTCTCGATGCTTGTCGCGGATACCATGCCGCCGATGCTGGAGACGCTGCAATCGGTCGACAAGACATTTCGGGAAAAGCCTCACCTGAACGCTCGATCGCCCACCGCTTACGTTAATGAAACCGGCTTCACCGTCGATTTTCTCACGCCCAACCGCGGAAGCGACGACAATCTGGGCCAGCCGACGACGATGCCCGCGCTCGGTGGTGCATCCGCGCAATCGCTGCGATATCTGGATTTCCTCATCAAAGGCCCGGTGCAGTCGGTGTTGCTTCACAAGGGCGGAATCGCTGTCACGGTCCCCGCACCGGAGCGGTATGCCGTTCGCAAACTCATCGTATCCAACCTGCGGCAGGCCGACAGTGCCAGCTACGCGAAAGCGAGAAAGGACGCGGTCCAGTCGGGGCTTCTCATTGAAGCGTTGACGCTCAACTCCAGGGACGCCGATCTCGGCTTTGCTTGGATGGAGGCCTGGGATCGGGGGCCGCGCTGGCGGAAACATCTCACCGCAGGCCGAAAACGTCTGAGCGCGGAACAGGCGGGCCTGTTGCGGAGCGCGGTCAGTGTGTCCTCCGGGCACGAAGCCAAGTCACTCGAAGCCAAGTCACTCGCCGACTACGGGTTCGAAGCTGAACACAAAGCGGCGCCGGCAAATCGATAGAAGGTCTACTCCGCCGCCTGGGCGGCCTTGGGCGCCTGCTTCGCCTCGATCTGATCGAGGGCGGAGACCACCGCGTCGAAGGTGAGCATGGTCGAGGCGTGGCGCGCCTTGTAGTCGCGCACCGGCTCGAGCACCGCCAGGTCGGCCCAGCGGCCTGTCGGGGCGGGGCCGTTCTCTTTGAGCATCTTGCGCATGGTCTCGCGCAGCTCGCGCAGTTCGGCCGGCTTCGCGCCGACGACATGGCGCGCCATGATCGAGGAGGAGGCCTGGCCAAGCGCACAGGCCTTCACGTCGTGGGCGAAGTCGGACACGGCGCCGTCGGCCAGCGTGAGGTCGATGGTGACGGTCGAACCGCAGAGCTTGGAATGCGCGGTCGCGCTGGCGTCGGGGACGGGAAGGCGCCCGAGACGCGGTATGTTGCCCGCCAGTTCCAGGATCCGTGCGTTGTAAACGTCGTTGATCATTGATCTATTGCCACTCACCCGCCGGGCCGATTGCCTCGGCCGCACAAACGAATATATAGGGACAGTCACAGTGGCGCGAAGGGGTTCCGGCCCTGGAACGGACCATAAGTGGCATGTTGAATGGGAATGCGGCGTCCCCTAGCCCGTTTTCCGGCCGAAAGGCCACAAAATGGATAAGTGACGTGGGCACCCGGTGACACTCCCGGCGCTGCTCCGAGAGGAGCGAGGGCCGGTCGAACGGAGAGACCCGTCATGGACGCAAAGAGCGGAATCGTCAAAACTTGGCCGAAGCAGGGCCTGTCCGAGCATGTTCGGGCGGCGCCGGAACCGGCTGTACCGCGCCCGTCGCGCGAAGAGGCGGAAGCTGCCGTGCGCACGCTGATCGCCTATGCCGGCGACGACCCGAACCGTGAGGGCCTGCTCGACACGCCCAAGCGCGTGATCGGCGCCTATGAGGAAGTGTTCGGTGGCTATCGCACCTGCCCGGCGGAGGTGCTCGAGCGCACCTTCGGCGAGACGGCCGGCTATGACAGCTTCGTGCTGGTCAAGGAAATCAGCTTCCATTCGCACTGCGAGCACCACATGATGCCGTTCTTCGGCAAGGCGCACGTCGCCTACATGCCGGTAGATCGCGTCGTCGGCATCTCGAAGCTCGCGCGCTTGGTCGATGCCTACGCGCAGCGCTTGCAGACGCAGGAGCATCTCACCTCGCAGGTCGCGACCGCGATCGAGGAGGTGCTCCAGCCGCGCGGCGTCGCCGTGCTGCTCGAGGCCGAGCACATGTGCATGACCGTACGCGGCGTCACCAAGCCGGGCACGAAGACCATCACGACGCAGTTCACCGGCCTGTTCCGCGACGATCCGAAGCAAATGGCGCAGTTCATGACGCTGCTGCGCGGCGGCGAGCGGTAAGTCGTATTTGCAATGCGCGGGCTCAGCCCGCGCGTCTGCCTCTATCCGTCATCCTGAGGTGCGAGCGTGCGAAGCACGCAAGCCTCGAAGGATGACGGGCACTGATTCAGAGACGATTCAGAGACCCTTCGAGGCCGCCGCTTCGCGGCAGCACCTCAGGGTGACGGGGACGGCCCGGAGCATTCCCATGTCCTTTTCCGCACATGACATCGAAGAAGGCTTAGCCTTCGCGCCGAAGTTCGACGCCAACGGCCTGATCACCGCCGTCGTCACCGATATCGCCTCGGGCGATGTGCTGATGGTCGCGCACATGAACGCCGAAGCGCTGACGCGCACCATCGAGAGCGGCGAGGCCTGGTTCTACAGCCGCTCGCGCAAAAAGCTTTGGAAGAAGGGCGAGAGCTCCGGCCACGTGCAGCGCGTGATTGAGTTGCGCGTGGATTGCGACCAGGATGCGCTGTGGCTCAAGGTCGAGCAGAACGGGCCCGGCGCATGCCACACCGGCCGCCGCTCGTGCTTCTATCGTGCAGTCCCGTTGGGTAATGGTAGCGCGGTAACGCTCGAGTTCAGCGACGCTGACAAGAGCTTCGATCCGGCTGCCATTTACGCCACACCCGCCGACAAGTAGCGGTGCCGTTCGCGATTTCGCTTCGCCCTCAGATATTTGCCTGTAGACTCTAGCGGAGAGTTGCACCGCATCGATTGCCGTTCCAACCGATAGGATTTCCTATGGGAGCGACGGGGGCAGGCGAAGGCATAGCGCGGCGGCGGTTCTGTCTCGTGCTGGTGAAGCCATCGCATTACGACGACGACGGCTACGTCATCCAATGGGTGCGCTCGCCGATCCCGTCCAACTCGCTCGCCTCGCTCTTCGGTCTCGCCAAGGATTGCGCCGAGCGCCGCATCCTCGGTGACGTCGACATCGAGATCCACGCCTTCGACGAGACCAACACCCGTATCCGCCCCGAACGCCTGGCCGCAATGATCGAAGCCTCCGGCGCCGGCATGGTGATGCTGACCGGCGTGCAGTCGAACCAGTTTCCGCGCGCGCTCGACCTTGCCAAGCCTCTGCGCGCGCGCGGCATCCAAGTCGGCATCGGCGGCTTCCACGTCTCCGGCGTGCTGGCGATGCTCAAGGGCGAGGATGCCGATCTCGACCGCGCGCGCGACATGGGCGCGTCGCTGTTTGCCGGCGAGGCGGAGGGCCGCCTCGACGAGGTGCTCGTCGACGCGGCCGCGGGCAAGCTCAAGCCGCTCTACAATTATATGGACGATCTGCCGGGCATCGAGGGCACGCCGATCCCCTTGATGGCGGTCGAGCGTGCGCAACGCACGGCCGGCGGCACCACCTCGTTCGACGCGGGCCGCGGCTGTCCCTACCAATGCTCGTTCTGCACCATCATCAACGTGCAGGGACGCAAGTCGCGCCGCCGCTCGCCCGACGACATCGAGCAGATCGTGCGCGTGAACTACGCGCAAGGCCTGCGCGCCTTCTTCATCACCGACGACAATTTCGCGCGCAACAAGGATTGGGAGCCGATCCTCGATCGCATCATCCATCTGCGCGAAGTCGAGAAATTCAACCTGAGCTTCATCATTCAGGTCGACACGCTCTGCCACAAGCTGCCGCATTTCATCGAGAAGTCCGCGCGCGCCGGCGTCAAGCGCGTGTTCATCGGTCTGGAGAACATCAATCCGGACAATCTCCTCGGCGCCAAGAAGCGTCAGAACAAGATCACCGAATACCGGCAGATGCTGCTCGGCTGGAAGAATGCCGGCGTCATCACTTACGCCGGCTACATCCTCGGCTTCCCCAACGACAGCTACGACTCGATCATGCACGACATCGACGTGATCAAGCGCGAGCTGCCGGTGGATCTTCTGGAGTTCTTCTATCTCACGCCGCTGCCGGGCTCGGAGGATCATCTCAAACTGCACCGCGCCGGCGCCTGGCTCGATCCCGACCTTAACAAATACGACCTCAACCACATCTGCACGACGCATCCGAAGATGTCGCGCGCGGACTGGGACCGAGCCTACAAGATGGCGTGGCAGCGCTATTACACCATCGCGCACGCCGAAACGGTGCTGCGGCGCGTCGCGGTGACCAAGGCGAATGCCTCGAATGCGCTGTTCCTGCTCACCTGGTTCATGGGCTCGATCAACATCGAGCACATCCATCCGCTTGAGGGCGGCTTCTTCCGGCTGAAATTCCGCCGCGACCGCAGGCCCGGTTTGCCGGTGGCGCCGCTCTGGACCTTCTATCCGCAATATGCCGCCGAGATCGCGGCCAAGATCGTGCGCTGGGCGTCGCTCTACATCCGGTTGCGGCGCATCTATCTGCGCATCAAGACGTCGCCCGATCGTTACAGGTACACCGATCTGGCCATGACGCCGGTCGGCGACGACGAGATCGGGACGCACGAATTGTTCAACACCGGCGCCGCGCAGGCCTATGTGGCGCAGGCCAAGCGCATCAAGGACGCGCAGGACGGCCACGCGCACGCCCACGGCGTGCCGGTCGAGGCGGCGGAGTAGGTTCACGTCATTCCGGGGCGCCGCGAAGCGGCGAGCCCGGAATCCATACGCCGCAGCGTTGGGGGTTATGGATTCCGGGCTCGCGGCCTTCGGCCGCGCCCCGGAATGACGGCTATTTTGTCACCCTCGCCAGCAGCGCCTGCGCGCGCACCAGATGCGGGCGGTCATACATCTTGCCCTCGATGCCGACCGCGCCGGCGCCCGGCTGCGCCGCGAAGGCCGCGACCACAGCCTTCGCCTTCTCGATCTGCTCTGACGTGGGAGTGAACACCGCGTTGATGATCGGCACCTGCGCCGGATGGATGGCGAGCCGTCCGGTGAAGCCGTCGCGGCGCGCGGCTTCGGTGTCGCTGCGCAGGCCTTCGGTGTTGCGGAAATCCACATACACCGTTTCGATCGCCGGCAGCTTCGCCGCCGCCGCGCCGTAGAGGCACATCGCGCGCGCCAGCCGATACGGCTCGGTGAGCGTGCCGTCGGCATCGCGGTTCGTCTCGGCGCCGAGCTCGGCCGACAGATCCTCCGGACCCCAGGTCATGCCGATCAGGCGATTGCTGGCGCCGCGGAACGTGCCGGCGAGGAACATCCCCGCCGCCGACTCGACCGCCTGCGCGACGATCTTCGTCGTGCCCTCCGGGATGTCGTGCAGCGCCTCGCGCACGTTCAGCTTGGCGTCGAGATGCACCACGCTGGTGCTGCCCTCTGCCTTGGGAAACACGATGGCGTCCGGCTTTCCCGGCATGATCGCCTCGAGATCGGCGTCGGTCATGCCGGTGTCGAGACCGTTGATCCGCACCAGCAGCCGAGGGCGCTCTTTGGCGCCGTGCGCGTTTTTGAGAAAATCGCGGGCGCTTGCGCGGGCCGCGTCCTTGCGTTCGACGGTGATCGAATCCTCGAGGTCGATGATGACGGCATCGGCGCCGCTGGCCATGGCCTTGTCGAGCTTGGCGCCGCCATCGGCGGGAACGAAGAGAAGAGATCGCATTCTTGGATACTCCTTGGCCTCATGGTTCGAGACGCCGCGCGTTTCGCGCGGCTCCTCACCATGAGGGAAATGAGCCCCATCCTGAGGAGCGCGCGAAGCGGCCGTCTCGAAGGACGGGGCGGGTGATCACTTCGGACGCATGACGATGAAAGCGTTGCGATGGCATTCGGCGACCAGCGTGCCGTCCTGCTTGAACGCCTTGTGGTGGAATTCGACGATACCCGCGCCAGGGCGCGACTTCGATTCGCGCTTGCTCACGACGATGGTCGTGCAGTTCACCGTGTCGCCCTCGAACAGCGGGTTGGGGAAACGCACGTCGGTCATGCCAAGATTGGCGATGGTCGTGCCGACGGTCATATCAGAGACCTGGATGCCGATCATCAGCCCGAGCGTGAACAGCGAGTTCATCAGTGGCTGGCCCCACTCGGTCTCGGTCTCGCAGAAGTGGCGGTCGATGTGTAAAGGCTGCGGATTGAGCGTCATGTTGGAGAACAACATGTTGTCCATCTGCGTCACGGTGCGGGTGTAGCGGTGCTCGTAGGTCTTGCCGACCTCGAAGTCCTCGAAATAGAGCCCGCCGCGCTTGTGGCGCTCGATCGTCTCCGCCATTGATGGTCTCCCTGTTCCGGCCGTTAACGGTTCGTTTACCATAAATCCGCAAGGGTTATACCGCCCGCGAAAGCCGGCGCGTCCCCTAGCGCGTGACCATTCCCAGGGCAACCGATGTCCATCGAGAGCATTTTCGGCTTCGGCACCGCCGCCGTCGCGAACGGCGTGAGCAAAGTCACCGGAGCGATCCAGCAGGCGGCGCAGTCGACCGGCATCAGCTTCGACTATCTGCTGGCGACGGCGCGCATCGAGTCGAACCTCAATCCGGGCGCGCAGGCGCCCACCTCGTCGGCGAAGGGCCTCTATCAGTTCGTCGATCAGACCTGGCTCGGCACCATGAAGCAAGCGGGCCCGGCGCTGGGCTACAGCCAATATGCCAACGCCATCACCAAGGGGCCCGACGGCCGCTACGACGTCTCCGATCCGGCGATGCGCGATCAGATCATGAAGCTGCGCAGCGATCCGACGGCGAGCGCGATGCTGGCCGGCGCCTTCACGCGCATCAACGCCAGCCAGGTGAGCGCGGTCATCGGCCGCCAGCCGACCGAAGGCGAACTCTATATGGCGCACTTCATGGGTTCCGACGGGGCGGCCAAGCTGATCTCCGCGGCAAGCAGCCAGCCGCGGGCGAACGCTTCGGCCCTGTTTCCGCAGGCGGCCGCCGCTAATCCGAGCATCTTCAATAATCGCTCGGGCACGCCGCGCAGCGTCAGCGAGGTCTACGCCACGCTCGCTGGCAAATTCGAGACGGCACGCAGCATGACGGGCGCGCCGAGCCCGTCCGGCATCACGCCCGACACCGCCGGCATCACGCAGGCGCTCGCCGCCGCCAGCGACCAGGTGCCGGCGCTGCCCGACACCAAGCCGCTGTTCCAGGCGATGTTCATCGACCGCGTGCGCGCGGCGGTGTCGCCGCAGGTGGCGACGCTGTGGGCGCCGGCCAAGTCCGGCGCCGCGCCCGCGGCGAACGATCCGGCGCAGCCGCTCGATCTCTTCACCGACACCGGCCGCACCGGCATCAGCAAGATGTTCGGCAATAGTTGACTGGTCGTCATTCCGGGAAGGCGCGAAGCGCCGGACCCGGAATGACCGAGACATCGTCGTTAACATCTCGGCAATTTTTATACTGAACGCTTTGTTAAGCGGTGCCAGGTAACCTTTCACGTGCCGCTTCTGTATTGCGGTTCGTATTTGTCGCGTTGGTCAGTCAGTCATGATTGTTCGTCAGTTCCTGCAATGGATCCGTCATGCGTCGTCCGGTGAACGGGCCGAGGCGACATCCGCACTGGCGCGCGCTTATCTCCACTCCGATCTCTCCACCGACGATCTCGCCGCCGCCGAAGGCGCGATGATCGTGTTGCTCGACGATCCATCGCCGTTGGTGCGGCGGGCGATGTCGGATGTGTTCGCTTCGGCGCAGAAGGCGCCGCGCGTCGTCGTGCATGCGCTCGCCGCCGATCAGATGGATGTAGCGCTGCCGGTGTTGTCGCGCTCGCCGCTCTTGCTCGACGACGACCTCATCGATCTCATCGCCACCGGCAAGCCCGAGACTCAAGTCGCCATCGCCGGACGGCCGCTGCTGTCGCTCGCGCTCGCCGCGGCCATCGCCGAGGTCGCCAGCGCCGAAGCCTGCCTGACGCTTCTGGAAAATTCCGACGCCCACATCACGCTTGCCTCGGTCGACCGCATCGTCTCGCGCTTCGGCCATCTGGCGCCGATCCGCGAGACTTTGCTCGCGCGCGACGACCTGCCGATGGCGACGCGCCAGGCTCTGCTCTCGAAATTGTCGCAGACGCTCGCCGGCTTTGTCGTCGCGCGGCAATGGCTCAAGACCGAGCACGCCGAATATGCCGCGCGCGAGGCTTGCGAGAAGGCGACCGTCGCACTCGCCGCCGACACGGACTACGAAGAGCTCGGCGCGCTGGTGCGGCACCTGCGCGAAAGCGGCCAGCTCACCGCCGGCATGCTGCTGCGCGCGCTGCTCTCCGGCAATGTCGTGCTGTTCGAGGAAGCGTTGGCTGAATTGTCCGGCGTGCCGCTCGACCGCGTCACCGGCTATATCCACGACCGCAACGTCTCCGGCTTCCGCGCGCTCTATCGCAAGGCCGGGCTGCCGGACTCGGCCTATCCCGCCTTCCGCGAAGCGCTCGCGGCGATGCGCGAGGGCATCCTGATCGGCGAGCAGGGCGGGGCATCCCGCATCAAGCGGCGCATGGTCGAGCGCGTGCTGGCGCGTTGCGCGGCCGGCGACGAAGGCGACGTGGCGGCTCTGCTGGCGCTTCTGCGGCGCTTCGCGGTCGAGGCCGCGCGCGATGAAGCGCGCACGTTCTGCGACGACCTTGTCGCCGATGGCACGATGGTGCCGCCAAGCCCGGATGCCGATCTGCGGCTGGTGGCCTGACGTCGTCGTCCATAGGGGTTCACAGGCACAAGCGCCGCCCCAGATTTCGCTTCGCTCATCCGGGCTTCTGTAACGGGCCTCGATTGGTCAATCCCTTTTTTGCGTCATCCACTCGCCGGGGACTTGCTTCTGTCCGGGGTCGGCACGAGGCCGCCGCCTGATGGGGTGCGATGAGGATAGGTCGGCCAATCTACGGAGGCGTAGTCGTGTGCCACATCCCGGATGGCGGCCTGACCTGATCCATCGTCCCGGCGAAGGGACTTCGCTTCGGGAGGACCTGGTGTCGTAGGCCCGCCCGACAACTGTCGCGTTCTCCTTGTTAGGCTGCTGTGGCCATTGTCTTGCCCTGAGCCGCAGGGTTGAAAGGTTTTCCGTCGGCGAGCATGCGATGCAGGATCACGGCGAGCTTGCGCGCGAGCGCGACCT
>DASXOK010000536.1:0-2090 GCA_036494425.1 Pseudolabrys sp. | reverse complement strand
CCTGGCTACCTGGGGCGGCCATAGACCGACGGAAAGCTGTGGCACGGGGTCCAGCGACGACGGCTTAATAAACGGCAGAGGTTTGACCGACAATCAATCCGCTGAGCGATCTCACTCGTTACAAAGACCTGTCTTCCCCCTCGCTGACCCAATAGTTGCCTCCGATGAGAGCCCGAATACGAGTGTGGCGCCAAGGGCGATCCACATCAATTTGGCTGGCTATGGGTCAAACTTGGCACTTGGGGCGATTCGCAACGAAACGGCTTGGAGAGTTTTTATCTTAATCGTCGGGGTGAATCTGTTTGCCGGCCGCCATGCGGGGATTTCCTCGGATTTAGTCGCCTAAAACGCGCTCCTGTCGAGCCCTGGGCGGGCAAGAGCCTGCGTGACGACGATTACGGTGGCCGCTTGGCGACAACTACGATGGCCGGTTTGGGGTTCGCTGAGCTGAGGTGATCAATGTTGCCCGCGATCGCGGGGGAACATTGAATGTCCGGCAAGCGGGTCACTGACCGCCAGGTCAGGCGGTACATGGACTCACGCAAAGACGGACACACCCAGCCGGCCGCGGCTGCTCGTGCCGGTTTCGGCGAGCGCACCGGTCGTCGGATCGAGAAAGCTCCGATCCTGCCGAGCCAACGCGACCGGACACGGCGCTATCGCACCCGCCAAGACCCCTTTGCCGAGGTTTGGCGCGCAGAGCTGGTGCCGATGCTCGCCGCGCTGCCGAGCTTACGGGCGACGACGCTGCTCGAAGAACTTCAGCGTCGCCATCCCGCACGCTACCCCGACCGCATGCTGCGCTCGCTGCAGCGCCGAGTGGCGCATTGGCGGGCGACCGAGGGGCCGGAACGGGAGCTGATCTTTCGCCAGGAACATCCGCCTGGCCTGCAAGCGCTTTCGGATTTCACCGACGGCGGCCGGCTCGGCGTTACCCTCGGCGGCGAGCCGTTCCCCCACCTCCTTTATCATTTCTGGCTCGCCTTCAGCGGCTGGCAGTACGTCAAGGCGATCTGCGGCGGCGAGAGCTTCACGGCATTGACCGAAGGCGTGCAGGAAGCGCTCTGGCAGCTTGGCGGCGTGCCGCGCACACACCGCACCGATCGGCTCTCGGCGGCCTACCGCAACCTGTCGAACCGAGACGACGAGGCAGTGCGCTATGCCGAGTTCTGTCGCCATTACGGCATGGAGCCGACCCGCAACAATGCCGGCGTTAGCCACGAGAATGGCGCGGTCGAGGCCGCGCACGGCCATCTGAAGACCGGTCTTGCCGAGGCACTCGAGCTGCGCGGCGCTCGGGACTTTCCCGACCTGGCGACCTATCAGGCTTTTCTCCAAGAGTTCATCGCCCGCAAGAACGCCCGGCGGCGGCAGGAAGTCGCCGTCGAGCTTGCCGCTCTGCTCCCGCTGCCGCCGCACCGCACCACGGATTTTTCAAGCGCCACCGTGACGGTGACGCGCTCGGGCACGATCTCGGTGCGCAACGTCCTCTACACCGTGCCATCGCGTCTCGTCGGCTGCCGGGTGAAGGTGCACATCTACGACGATCGTCTGGTCTGCTATCTCGGCGCCACGCCGGTGCTGACCGTGGCGCGGCGCTACTTCAAGCGCAACGGGCCGCGCCAGCGCGTCGTCGATTATCGCCACCTGATCGGCGCGCTGATCAGGAAGCCGCAGGCTTTCCGGCACTCGGTATTCCGAGACGAACTGTTCCCGAACTCGATCTTCCGCCGCGCCTGGGAGGTGCTCGACGAGCGGCTCGATCCGCGCAGGGCGTGTCGCGTCTATGTCGGGCTGCTGCATCTCGCCGCCACCCAGGGCTGCGAAGCAGCGCTCGTCGATCATCTCGCTGCCGTGCTTGACGTTGGTGGGACACCTGATCTCGAAGTGGCGCGCACGGCCGTGACCCCGCCGATGCTCATCGCCGCACCCATCGTGATGGTGATGGCGCCCAATCTCGCCGCCTACGACGAACTGCTGCGCATGCCGATCCTGGGAGATGCCGCATGAGCGATGTCGACGCCGCCAAGCTGCCGGTGATGCTGAACGCGTTGCGCCTGCCGACGATCGGCCGGATCTGGCAGGAATTT
>DASXOK010000535.1:0-9535 GCA_036494425.1 Pseudolabrys sp. | reverse complement strand
CACGTCGCCGACGACCGCGCCTCGTTCCTGATCATGCAGGACTCGACCAAGCATTTCACGCTGCACGCGCGGGTCGGCAGCGACGAGGAGATGAAGAGCCAGTTCGAGAAGGTGGTCGGCGTTCCCGTCAAATACGAGATGCTGTCATGCAATCCATGGCGGCAGAACCTGCTGCTCGCGGACCGCTATCGCGACAGACGCGTCTTCCTCGCCGGCGACTCGGTGCATCTGGTGATCCCGACCGGCGGGCTCGGCATGAACACCGGCGTCGGAGATGCGCTTGATCTCTCCTGGAAGCTCGCGGCGACGCTTCAAGGTTGGGGCGGCGACAACCTGCTCAATTCCTACGAGATCGAACGGCGCCAGGTCGGCGAGCGCAATGTCGGCGCGTCGCGCTACGCGTCGACCGGCCGCCGCAAATGGCGTTCGCAGTTCAAGCCGAACATCCGCGACAATACCCCCGAAGGCCAGGCGACGCGCGACAACCTCGCCCGCATCGCCGATATCGAACAGCGCAAGACCAACGAGATGATCGGCTCCGAGCTTGGCTATCGCTACGTCGACTCGCCCATCATCGACAATATTCCGGGCGGGCCCGAACTTCTGTTCCGCGAGTATCATCCGACGACGTGGCCGGGCGCGCGGCTGCCGCACGTCTGGCTCGCCGACGGCACGCCGATGCAGGACCGCATCGCCGACAATGGCTTCACGCTGCTGCGGCTCGGGCGCACGCAGGCCGACACGGCCGCCATCGAAGGCGCGCTGAAAAGCCATGGCGCGCCGCTCACCGTGCTCGACGTGGCCGATGACGTCGCCCGCGACATTTACGGCTACGACCTCATCTTGCTGCGGCCCGACATGCACGTCGTGTGGCGTGGCAACGCGGCGGCGGCCGACGCCGCCAGCTTGGCGGCAACGGCCACCGGACATTGAGCAGCAGCAGCCCGGCGCGGGCTATTCCCGGATACCCGCTCTTGATCTAGGGTTCAGGCCCCACCTCGGCGCCCGTTGGCGCACACGACTAAAGGCCTATGTCGAACATCAATCCGAATCCATTCACGACCCGCCCCGAGATCGACGGAACCTTCGGCGTGGTCACCTCGACTCATTGGATCGCGACGGCGGTCGGCATGGGAATCCTGGAAAAAGGCGGCAACGCCTTCGACGCGGCGGTCGCGACCGCATTCACCTTGCAGGTGGTCGAGCCGCATCTCAATGGCCCGGGCGGCGACGTGCCGATCATCGTGCATGACGTCAAGAAGGGCCGCACCGAGGTCATCTGCGGCCAAGGGCCGGCGCCCGCGGGCGCGACGATCGCGCATTTCCGCAAGCTCGGCCTCGACCTGATCCCGGGCACCGGCCTGCTCGCGACCTGCATTCCCGGCATGTTCGACGCCTGGATGATGGTGCTGCGCGACTACGGCACCATGAGCCTGGCGGATGTGCTGACGCCCGCCATCGGCTACGCGCAGAACGGCCATCCGCTGGTCGAACGCGCGAACGCCACCATCGCGATCGTCGCCTCGTTGTTCCGCGATCATTGGCCGACGTCCGCCGCGGTCTATCTGCCGAACGGCGACGTGCCGCCGACCGGCTCGCTGTTCACCAACAAAACGCTGGCGGCGAGCTATACCCGCGTTCTGAAGGAAGCCGAGAGCGCCGGCGGCGGCCGCGAAGTGCAGATCGAACGTGCGCGCAAAGTCTGGTCGCAAGGCTTTGTCGCCGAGGCGATCGACCGCTTCTGCCGCACGCAATGCCTGATGGACGTCAGCGGCACTCCGCACTCAGGCGTATTGACCGGCGAGGACATGGCGAAATGGCAGGCCACCGTCAGCGAGCCTCTGCGCTACGACTACGGGCCTTACACGGTCTGCAAGGCGCCCTGGAGCCAGGGGCCGGTGATGCTCCAGCAACTTGCGCTGCTGAAAGGCTTCGGTCTCGACGGGCTCGATATGACCGGTCCCGATTTCATCCATTGGCAGGTCGAATGCGCGAAGCTCGCCTTTGCCGACCGCGAGAAGTTCTACGGCGATCCCGATGTCGTCGATGTGCCAATGACGACGCTGCTGTCGGACACCTACAACGACGAGCGGCGCAAACTGGTGACCGACAAGGCGTCGCTCGAATTACGGCCCGGCGCGGTCGCAGATTTCGGCGCCGTCGTCGCGTTGCGGCGCGAGCAAGGCCAGCGCGAGTCCGTTGGCGCGCTTGGCGCCGGCGAGCCGACCGTCGGCCGTCTCGGCGAGGTCAACGGCGATACGGTGCATTTCGACATCGTCGATCAAGCCGGCAACATGATCTCGGCGACGCCATCGGGCGGCTGGCTGCAATCGTCGCCGGTCATTCCCGAGATCGGATTCTGCCTCGGCACGCGCGCGCAGCAGTTCTGGCTCGAAGAGAACCATCCCGCATCGCTCGCGCCGGGCAAGCGTCCGCGCACGACGCTGTCGCCGACCTTGGCGTTGCGCGACGGCGAATCTTATCTCGCCTGGGGCTCACCGGGCGGCGATCAGCAGGACCAGTGGACGGCGCAATTCTTCCTGCGCCACGTGCACGGTAAGATGAATCTGCAAGAAGCCATCGACGCTCCGGCATGGCACTCGGAGCATTTCCCGATTTCGTTCTGGCCGCGCACGGCGCGCCCTGGCGTGCTGGTGCTGGAAAGCCGCGTGCCCAAAGCGACCATCGATGAGCTCAAAAAGCGCGGCCACATCGTCGAGATCGGGCCCGCGTGGTCAGAAGGCCGGCTCACGGCGGCCTCACGCGCGGGGCGCCGGCGCAAGGCGGCCGCCAATCCCCGCGGCATGCAGGGCTACGCGGCGGGACGCTAACGAACCTTCATCTCACGCGTAGCGCGCCCACGTCTAACCATAATTCTGCACCATCGCCTCGCGCACGAATTTCGCAAGTTCGGCCAGATCGCCGGCCCCATAGCCATCCGCCACGGCCGCCGATAGCGACGCCAGCGTGCCCGCCGACAGCGGCATCGGCACGCCCGTCAGCGCGCCGGTCGCCACCGCCGACATGACGTCCTTGCGCAAGGTGCGGATATCGAGCGTCATCTCCGGCTTTTCGCCCTTCAGCACGCCGACTTTGCTCTTCAACCAGTTGCTGGCATAAGGCGCCTCCTGCAAGACATCGAGCATCTGCTCGAGCGTGAGCCCCTGCCCGGCTCCGAGCGCAAGCGACTCCGACAGCGCCTGAATATAAGCGCCAAGCCCAAGATTGACCGCGAGCTTCATCGCATAGCCGCTGCCGTTCGGTCCCATGTGATTGATGCGCCGTGTGAGCTTCTCCAACACGGGCCGCGCACGCTCCAGGTCTTCGGCACGCCCGCCAACCAGGGCGAACAGTTTACCCTCTCTCACTTGCGGAATTGTCCCGAGAACCGGCGACTCGATGAGACGCGCGCCCTTCGCTTCAACGAGCGGCGCCAGTTCGCGTCCGGTCATCGGCTGCAACGTGCTCATCTCGACGAACAACTTGCCGTTCACGTCGCCCGAAAGGAAGCCGTCCGGCCCGCTGAAAATGCTGCGCACACCATTGTCTTCGGTAATTATCGACAGCACGACGTCGCATTGCGCTGCAACGTCGCGCGGCGTTGCACCAATGCGCAATCCGTTGCTTGCTAGCGCATTGTTTGTACTCGCATTTTTATCCCAGCCCAGCACGTCTGATCCGCATTCGCGCAAGCGCTGTGCGATCGCGCTCCCCATGCGCCCAAGTCCAACCAGCCCGATCGTCATGACGTACTCCCTGTTGTTGCAACCCGCGGTCGGACTAAACGGCGCCGCATGTTCTTCTTTATGGTGCGATAATTGACAGCGGTCTTTGCTCGGATACTCTGTATTGAATAAGCGCTGGTGCAAATAAGCCAGCATTAAAAAGCGCGCTCACACTTCAACGCCAACAATGAATATGCGGCAGGCACGCAAAGAGCCGCCGCGGTCCTGGGGAGGACATGATGAACGGCCGAGTTCGTCTCGCATCGATGACTCTCGTTCTGACGGCCGCCTTGGCGGCCGTTGTTACGCCATCCCGCGCTGCCGAATACACGCTGAAATGGGCCGTCGTGACGCGCGGCGACATGCAGGAAAAATTCGGGCACAAGCTCGCCGAAGTGCTGCCGAAAGCGACCAATGGCCGTGTCGAAGTGAAAGTGTATCCCGGCGGCCAGCTCGGCAACCCGGGCGCGCTGATCGAGGGCCTCCAACTCGGAACGGTCGAGGGTTATGAGAATCCAGCCGACTTCTTCACCGGCGTCGACGCGCGTTTCGGCACCTTCAGCATTCCGTTCCTGTTCCGCGATACCGCCCACGCGAACAAAGTGCTCGCCGACCCCGAATTCAACGCGCTCGTAATGAGCATGGCGGAAGCCAAGGGGCTGGTCGGCGTCAATCTGGCGGTCGCGGCGGAATCGCTTTACTTCGGCGCCAAGAAGCCGCTGCGCACTCTCGCCGACTTTAAAGGCATGAAGCTGCGCGTGAACGCGACCCCTGCCGAGCGCGCACGCATGGCCGCACTGGGTGCGACAGCTGTGCCGATGGGCCTGCCGGAAATGATCACCTCACTCCAGAACGGCGTAATCGACGGCACGATGAGCGGTATCTCCATCTATACGAATTTCAATTTGCAGAACGTCGGCAAGACGCTGCTCGAGACGCACGATACGCTGCTGATCTCTTATGGCGCGCTCAGCAAGGCTTGGCTCGACAAACTACCGCCCGATCTGCGCAAGACCATTGTCGATGAGGCGCGCAAGCTGCAGCCCTGGGCTAGGCAGACTGCGATCGACGAGGTGGCCGAACTGCGGCAGAAGTGGATCGAACGCGGGGGCGAGATCGTCACGCTGCCGGCCGCCGAGCAGACCGAGCTCGAGAAGCGCCTGAAGCCGATCGGCGTTGAAGTCACGAAAGGCGACCCTTCACTCAAGGCCTTCTACGACAAGATCCAGACGATCGCGGCGAAATATTGAAGCCGCCGCCGACACGATGACCCGGCGCGCCTCGCATCTGATGAGGCCGCCGGCCGACGTTAAATGTCAGCGCGGGGGCGCCGGGCGATGCCGAGGCCGACGTTGCCTGGCGTCGCAAAGTTACAGGCAGGGGACATGTCGGACGAAAGCGCGCCTCCAAAGAGCAAACAGATCGAAGAGCTGGTCTTCATCAAAATTCCGCATGTAATGGCCGGTGTCCTGTTCTTTGCCGCCGCCGGGATCAACGTCACCAACGTCATTGGCCGATATATATTCTCGACGCCCGTATATTGGGCTGAAGAAATCATGGTCTTCCTCGTGGTGTGGACGGTGTTCCTGGCCGCCGGATCCATCACGTATCGCGGCGCACATTTGAACATGGACCTGATCTACGCCGCCCTCCCGCGCGCCTGGAAGCGTGCGGTCAATATCGCCATTGCCTGCAGCATGATCGTCTGCACGCTCTTCACAGCCTTCGAAGCCTGGAAGATTGTGGCTCTGCACTACCGGGACAACAACGTCACCGCCGGGACCAACATCCCGATGATCATTCCCACATCGGCCGTGCTGTTTGGCTTCGGATTCATTGCTTCCGCCGCCATCGTTCGTTTCCGGTCGTACGCCGCCGGCAAGTTCGATTGAGGGGATTGAACACAATGTACTGGGTCATGGGAATTCTCCCCTTCGTTCTTCTGCTGCTCGGGTTTCCGATCTTTCTCCTTCTGCTCGTGACTTCGCTGGTGGTCTTGTTGGGATTTTTCAGCGTCCCTCTGACGGTAATTCCGCAGATCATCTTCAATAGCCTCAACAAATACCCGCTACTCGCGGTACCGTTTTTCGTCTTCGCCGGCGACTTGATGTCGCGCGGAGGCTTGACCGTTCGGCTGCTGAATTGGGTTGCATCGATCGTCGGCGGATTTCGCGCCAACATCCCCCTGACCTCGCTGGGCTTTGCCGCCCTGTTCGGTGCAATTTCCGGTGTAACGACCGCGGGCACGGCCGCGGTCGGCACCCTGACTTATCCGCGCATGCGTGAGGCCGGCTACAGCGAGAGCTTCGCCTCGGCCCTGGTCACGGCAGAGGGCGCGCTCGATAATCTCATCCCGCCGTCGATCGCAATGATCATCTACGGAATTGCGTCGGATACCTCGGTGATTCAGCTCTTCGCCGCCGGCATCGGCCCCGGCCTTCTGCTGACCGCGCTGTTCGGCGTCTACATCTATTGGTATTCTGTCAAAGCCGACATCAAAGACAGCGGCAGCTTCTCAATCTCTCGATTTCTCGCGGCCACACGCGACGGCGTCTGGGGATTGGGTGCGATAGCTCTCATCTTCGGCGGCATCTATTCAGGCGCATTCTCACCGACCGAAGCATCCGGCGTCGCCTGCGTCTACGCAATCTTCGTGAGCTATTTCGTCTACCGCGAAACGACGCTGGCGCAGATCTTCGAGACCGGCGCCCGCACGATGTATCTCACCGGGCTGATCTTCATCATCGTCTCTGTTGCCGGCCTTTATGCCTGGCTGCTGACGATCAGCGGCATCGCGCAAGACACCGTCTCGGTTATCACAAACCTACATTCCGAGCGCTGGGTTGTGTTGCTCGTCATCAACCTGTTCCTATTGTTCGTCGGCTGCTTCCTCGATCCGGCCTCAGCGCTGATCATGCTGACCCCACTGCTTGCGCCGGTTGCCGCCACACTCGGCGTCGACCCGATTCATTTCGGCGTGATCGTGGTGATGAACCTGACCATCGGCACGTTCCATCCGCCATTCGGGCTGAATATCTTCGTCTGTCAAGCGCTGTTCAAGACGCCGTCGGCGACGCTTTACAAAGGACTCATTCCATTGGTGAGTCTGGCGGTGATCGCCTTGCTGATGGTCACCTATATTCCGGCAATTTCGCTCTCGATCATGCGCCTGCTGAGCTAATGCTGCGTCACGGCGCGGGCATTTCTCTCTCGATCGTGTCCGCGACGGACTTCAGCGCGTTGCGCAGATTAAGGAACAGCGCGATGCCTTCGGCCTTTGCCTTCCTTGCGACCGCATGGCCGCGCGCGCCGGGCAGGCGCGGAGCAGGCGCGCCCTCTGTGCCCTCGGCCTTGCTCACCGCGTCGGAGATGCGGCTCATACGCGCGCCGTAGCGCTCGCTGCCGGCGAAGCCCTGCGGATTGAGCACAAGGAAAAACTGGCAAATGCCGCTCGGCCGTTTGACCATGTTCTCGTAGGTGACTTCGAAGCCCGGCTGTCCGTCCGACAATGCGCTGCAAAGGGCCTCCACCATCAGCGACAGCGCATAGCCTTTCGGGCCCCCGATCGGCTGGATCGAGCCCTTCAGCGCCAAGTTCGCATCGGTCGTTGGCCGCCCTTCCGGGTCGAGCGCCCAGCCTTCCGGGATGCTGGTCTGTCCGGCGGCCACCACGTGACGTATACGCGAGCGCGCCACGGCCGCAGTCGCCATGTCGGCAATGATCGGATCCGCGCCCGGAACGGGAAAGGCGACGCCAATCGGATTGGTGCCGAACAGCGCTTCCGTGCCTCCCGTCGGCGCGATGGCCGGCATGGCATTGGTGAAGGAGAGGCCGATCTGCCCCTGCTCGGCCGCGCGGTCGGCATAGTAGCCGGCGACGCCGAAATGACTCGAGTTGCGTACGGCAACGGCGCCGAGCCCATGCGTCTTGGCAAAGCCGATGGCGAGATCGGTGGCGCGGACGCTCGCCACCAGGCCGAGCGCACGATCAGCATCCATCACCGCGCAGCAGGGCATGGTCTGGGCTGTGGTGATGTTCGGCCGCGCGTTGATCGTGCGGTCGATCAAGCCGCGGACATAGAGCGGCAGGTGCACGATGCCGTGCGAATCCGAGCCGTGCAGTTGCGCCCAGACGCCGATCTCGGCGGCGATCTCGGCATCCTCACGCGGTACACCGCAGAGTACGAACACGCCGCGCACCAGCGACGTGAGGTCATCCGGTGACACATGCGAAATGGCCGCCACGTGGCGCAGCCTGTCGGCGATTGGCTTGATGTCATTTGTCATGACGCCACCAGGGTTGCGCCTGGAAAGAAGGCCTCGGCGTTGCGGTGGAAGACCTTCTCGTAGACCTCCTCCGAATAGCCGAGCGAGCGCCAATCCTCGACAAGCCGCTCGAGCGTCAAAGTCGGCCAGTCCCAGCCGAACATCACGCGATCCTGCAGGCGCCGGCCGATTTCCTTCTTCAGCGCCGACGTGAAATATTTCGGCGACCAGCCGTGCACCTCGTAATGGACGTTCGCCTTGTGCAGCAGGATGGCTATCATGTCGTCCTGCCACGGCCAGGCCGGCCGCCCGGCGAGGATCTTCAGCTCGGGAAAGCGCGCAGCGACGCGGTCGACGTGGCGCGGATGGCCATCCTCGAGAATGATGCCTTTGCCACCCGGCATGCCCTGGCCGATCCCGGTCAGGCCTGTCATCAGCAGCACCGGCGCACCGACCTCGATGGACAGTTTATAGAACGGGTCCCAAACGGAGTCGCTCGGCGGATAGCCAAGGCCGTTCTGGCTCTGGCAGAAGCCGAGAAAGCCCGGCTTCTTGTCGGCCAGGCGTCTGAATTCGTTCAGCCAGAAGTCCTCCATCGACGGATTAACGGCGAGCCAATTGCCGTAGACGATGTCCGGATTCTTCAGCGCGAAATCGATGGTATAGTCGTTGGAGGCGCGGATTTCATCCTCGTCCGTCATGCGCCAGGTGCGGTAGATATCGAGGATGGCGCGGACGTTGCGCTTGCGGAAGCCGTCCGCCATCTCCTGCTCCGTCTCGAAGGTGCGCTTGCGCTTGAACACGCGTTGCGCCTGCTCGTAGTCCTCCTGCGTGGCGTGGTGCAGCCCGGCCTTGGTGGAAAAATGCGAATGGCAATCGAAATAGCGCATGGGCCTGCTCACTTTTTCTCGAAACGGTTGTCGAGGATGCGCCTGGGCTTGCCCTCGCGGCCGCGGTTCGACCACTCAATCAACTCGTCCTCGCGCACGAGCTCGACCGCGAGCTTGAGGCTGAGGTCGGAATGCAGGCGCTTCTCGATGTGATCCCTGAGTCCATCCCAGCCCGGCGCGTCGTCACGCACCTCCACCTTCACCGTCATTTCGTCGCGCACGACGCCATCGCGCACATTACGCTCGGCGATGCAGAGCCATTCGCCGGTGGTACGTTCGTCGCTTTTGATCGCCGGCAGGCAGGCTTGCGGCCAGATGCTGACGCCGCGGATGCGCACCATGGTATCGCTGCGGCCGAGCATCTTCTGCATGCGCCGGAAGCAGCTTCCACATTCGCAGCGCTCGGTCGAGACGATGCGGGTCAGGTCGCGCAGATTGAAACGGATCATCGGCTGCTGGCGGCGGTGCAGGATCGTGCAGACCATGTTGCCGATCTCGCCATCCGCAACCGGTTTGTTGTCTTCTACGCCGACGACCTCGAAGAACGTCGAGTCCTCGTGGAAATGCATGCCGTTCTGTTGCTGGCACTCGAAGGCGCCCATGCCCATCTCGTGCGTGCCGTACATGTCGTAGACCTTGCAGCCCCATAGCTCTT
>DASXOK010000534.1:0-1872 GCA_036494425.1 Pseudolabrys sp. | reverse complement strand
GAACTCGCGAAAGCACAGAACATCACCTCGATCGCCGATTTCATCGGCGCGCGCTACGGCAAGAGCCAGGCGGTCGCCGGCACCGTCGCACTGATCGCGATCATCGGCTCGGTGCCCTACATCGCGCTGCAGCTGAAGGCGATGGCGTCCTCGCTGGAGACCATCCTGAGCGAGGACCAGGCCTTCTCCAAGATTCCGATCATCGGCGACATCGCGCTGATGGTGACGCTGGCGATGGCCACCTTCGCGGTGCTGTTCGGCACCCGCCAGACCGACGCCACCGAGCATCAGCATGGCCTGATGCTCGCGGTCGCGATCGAATCCGTGGTAAAGCTGGTCGCCTTCCTCGCGGTCGGCGCCTTCATCACCTTCTGGATGTTTCATCCGAGCGAGCTGATCCAGCGCGCCGCCAAGACGCCGGAGGCGGTGCGCGCGCTGGAGTACACGCCGACCATCGGCAACTTCCTCTGCATGACGCTCTTGTCGTTTTCCGCCGTCATGCTGTTGCCGCGCCAGTTCCATGTCAGCGTGGTCGAGAATTCCTCCGACGCCGAGATCTCGCGCGCCCGCTGGCTGTTCCCCCTTTATCTCGTCGCCATCAACGTCTTCGTGATTCCGATCGCGATCGCCGGCCTCGTCAGCTTCCCGTTCGGCGCCGTCGACAGCGACATGTACGTGCTGGCGCTGCCGATCGAAGGCGACGCGCCGCTCTTGTCCGTCGGCGTGTTCCTCGGCGGGCTGTCGGCAGCGACCGCCATGGTGATCGTCGAATGCGTCGCGCTGTCGATCATGGTGTCGAACGACATCGTGGTGCCGCTGGTGCTGCAGCGCCAACCGCGCTCGCCCAAGCAAACCAAGGATTTCGGCGACTTCCTGCTGAAGGTCCGGCGCTTCGCCATCTTCGCCATCATGCTGATGGCCTATTTCTACTATCGCGCGCTCGGCAACACGCAGCTTGCGGCAATCGGCCTGTTGTCGTTCGCCGCGATCGTCCAGCTCGCGCCGTCTTTCTTCGGCGGGCTGTTGTGGCGGCGCGCCACCGCGCGCGGCGCCATCGGCGGCATGGCGGTGGGCTTCATCGTGTGGGCCTACACGCTGTTCATTCCGTCCTTCCTCGACAGCAATCCGGCGGGAATCGAGTTCCTCGCGCACGGCCCGTTCGGCATCGAGGCGCTGCGGCCGCAGGCGCTGTTCGGCGCCGAGCTGCCGCCGCTGCTGCATGGCGTGCTGTGGAGCTTGTCTCTCAATCTCCTGATTTATGTCGTTCTGTCGCTGGCGCGCCAGCCATCCTCGATCGAACGGCTGCAGGCCGATCTGTTCGTGCCGAGCGAGCTTGCGCCGATGGCGCCGACCTTCCGCCGCTGGCGCTCGACCGTCACGGTGCAGGACATCCAGAGCACGGTCGCGCAATATCTCGGCGCCGACCGCGCCCGCCGTTCGTTTCAGGCCTTCGCCGCGACCCACGATACGCCGCTCGATCCGGCGGCGCCGGCCGATTTCGAGCTGCTGCAGCATGCCGAGCATTTGATCGCGTCCTCGATCGGCGCCGCCTCCTCGCGCCTGGTGATGTCGCTGCTCCTGCGCAAGCGCACCGTCTCCGCCAAAGCCGCACTGAAACTGCTCGACGACTCCCACACCGCCTTCCATTTCAACCGCGAAATCCTGCAGACCGCGCTCAATCACGTGCGGCAGGGCATTGCGGTGTTCGACACCGAGCTGCAGCTGATCTGCTCGAACCGGCAATTCGCCGAGATCCTGGCGCTGCCGCCGCAGCTGGTGCAGATCGGGATTCCGCTGCGCGATATCCTGGAGCAGATGGGCATCGATCCGCCCGGCGCCGGCGACAGCGAGGCAATGATGGAGCGGCGGCTC
>DASXOK010000533.1:0-8737 GCA_036494425.1 Pseudolabrys sp. | reverse complement strand
GTTCGGACCGGCGCGGAACTTGTTGCTCTTGGGGAAACCCTTGGGCGCGAGGCGGCCGGCATCGGAACGGCTGCCGCGCCAGTCCTTGAGCTCCTTCAGCGGCAGCGTAAAGCTGCGGCCGGCGCTGTCGGACCACGTCATCCCGGTTTCGACCGAGAACACGACGACGTCGGCGAGCCCCTTCTCCTTGTAGCGCTGCAGCCGCACGCCGCGCCCGCGCGTCATCTCCGGCACCTGGTCGATGCCGAAGATCACCATCTTGCGGTTTTCGCCGACGGTGGCCACGAGATCGCCGTCGACGATAGTCATCGCCGCGGCCCTGTCCGGCGCCTTGAGGTTGAGCACCTGTTTGCCCTTGCGGGTGGTGCCGAGCACTTCGTCTTCCGGCACGATGAAGCCGTTGCCCTCATAGCTCGCCACCAGGAACTTGCGGCCGCCCTGATAGGCGAAGGCCGAGACGACATCAGCTTCCTGCTCCAAATCAATGAACAGGCGCACCGGCTCACCGTGGCCGCGGCCACCGGGTAGCTTCGATGCTTCGATGGTGTAGAAGCGCCCGTTGCTGCCGAAGATCAGGATCTTGGCGGTGCTTTCGGTCGGGAACGCGAATTTCAACGCGTCGTCGTTCTTGAAGGCAACGCCCGAGAGATCGGCGACGTGGCCGCGCAGCGCGCGGATCCAGCCCTTCTCCGACACCACGATCGTGACCGGCTCGCGCACGACCATCGCCTCTTCGATCGCCGCCACGTCGTGCGATGGCGCTTCAGCGAAGGTGGTCCGGCGCTTACCGATCTCGGTCTTGGGGCCGAACTTCTCCTTCAGCTCCTTGATCTGACCGGCGATGGCCGTCCACTGCTGCTCCTCGGAGCCGATCAGCGATTTCAGCTTCTTGAGCTCGTCACGCAGCGCCTTGTCCTCGGCGCGGATCTCCATCTCCTCGAGCTTGCGCAAGTTGCGCAGGCGCATGTTGAGGATGGCGTCGGCCTGCACCTCGCTTATCTTGAAGGTCTTGATCAGGACGGGCTTGGGCTCGTCCTCGGTGCGGATGATCTTGATGACCTTGTCGAGATTCAAATAAGCGACGAGGAACCCGCCGAGCATTTCGAGGCGATGCTCGATCTCGCCGACGCGATGCCGCGAGCGGCGCAGCAGCACGTCGCGTCGGTGGTCGAGCCATTCGCGCAAGGCCTCGCCGAGGCCGAGCACCTGCGGGATGCGGCCCTTCACCAGCACGTTCATGTTGAGCGGAATGCGGCTTTCGAGCTCAGTGAGCTTGAACAGCGATTCCATCATCAATTCGGCATCGACCGTGCGCGCGCGCGGTTCGATGACGAGGCGGACGTCCTCGGCCGATTCATCGCGAACATCGGCAACCAGCGGGAGCTTCTTCTCGTTGATCAACTCGGCCAGCTTCTCGACCAGACGCGACTTCTGCACCAGCCAGGGGATTTGTGTAATCACGACGATGTAGGTGCCGCGGCCGGCCTCTTCCGTATGCCAGCGCGCGCGGACGCGGAACGAGCCGCGGCCGGTCGAGTAGGCTTCGGCAATGGTCTCCGGCGTATCGACGATAATGCCGCCGGTCGGAAAATCCGGCCCCTTTACGTATTTTAGAAGCGTGCGGCTGCGCGCATTCGGATTGTCGATTAAGTACAGCGCTGCATCGCACAATTCAGCGGCGTTATGCGGCGGGATAGACGTGGCCATGCCGACGGCGATGCCCTGCGAGCCGTTGGCGAGCAGGTTCGGAAAGGCGGCCGGCAGCACCACCGGCTCCTGATTCGTACCATCGTACGTGGCGCGGAAGTCGACCGCGTCCTCGTCGATGCCGTCGATCAGGAGGCGCGCCACCTCGGTCAGCCGCGCCTCGGTGTATCGCATCGCCGCGGCATTATCGCCGTCGATATTGCCGAAATTGCCCTGCCCATCGACCAGCGGATAGCGCTGAGCAAAGTCCTGTGACAGACGTACCAAAGCGTCATAAATGGCCTGGTCGCCGTGCGGATGGAAATTACCCATCACGTCGCCGACCACCTTGGCCGATTTCTTGAACGCGGCGCCGGGTTCGAGGCGCAAGAGCCGCATGCCGTAAAGTATGCGCCGGTGCACAGGCTTGAGGCCATCGCGCGCATCCGGCAGCGCACGATTCATGATTGTGGACAAGGCGTAAGCGAGGTAACGCTCTTCGAGCGCGGCCCGTAGCGTTACGTCTTCAACCTCGCCCTTTTCCGGGGGAATCACTGTTTTAGCCATGGCGCCTAACTAATGCTTTGCTCAGTGATGAACAAGCGATGAACACTCCGGCCATCTATTCTTCCAAATTTTCGAGGTATGATTTCGAACCTAGGAAGCGTGGACGCGTTATCCAGCGCAGCACTACGCTGGGTTTTGGCTTTTTTGAGATGGAGGGACACATGCGGAGAATAATTCTGGCAGCGGCCGCGGCGCTGGCCGTTATGGCGGCGGGCTCGCTCGCGCCGACCGGCGCCGAAGCGATGACCGTGTCGACGCCGGCCGGCATCGCGGCAGCGGTTGATGCCAACGGCCTCACCCAGGACGTGGCCTATGTCTGCCGCCGCGTCTGGCGTTGCGGACCCTATGGCTGCGGCTGGCGCCGCGCCTGCTTCTACACCGGCGGCCCTGGCTACTATGGACGCGGCTATTACGGGCGGCCCGGCTACTACGGCCGGCGCTATTATCGCCGCCACTACTGGTAATCCCGATTCAACCGAATCCTGGTAACGCAGATTCGGCCGGCTCCGCCGTGGGGCCGGCCGTCGGTTCAAGATCACGGCGATGTTCAATGTCGTCGTGCCGGGGGCGGATCAATTCCGGTCCGTACATGGGCGGCGACAAACTGGAGGAAGCTGGAAATGCGCATTATTATGCTGTCGGCTCTGTTTGCACTCGGCGTCGGCCTCACCGCCACCACGGCTGCGTCCGCCGCCCCCATTGGCAGCGGCCTTAACAATGGTTCGACCTCGCTGTCGGAGACGCTGATCGAGAAGGCGGCCTACGCTTGCCGACGCGTCACCGTGTGCCACCGTGGCCCCTATGGCCGCCGTGTGTGCGATGTCCGGCGCGTCTGCCGCCGCTGGTACTGATCGAGCGGATTAGCGAGAACGGCCCGGTCAAAAACCGGGCCGCTTTTTTGTGCGCGCGAACGTCATGCCACGTTCGGCAGCGCACGGGCCAGAGCGGCGATGAAATGGCTGCGCTCGTCGCCGAGCGTCACGCCGCGCGGCTCCAGCACGTAACGGGTGAGAAAAAAGCCAGTGAGCGCGAAGCCGTCGGCGACATCGCGGCCGGCTGGCAGCGCGTCCTCCTCGCGCAGGAAGGCCGGCAGCCGCAGCATCTTGTCGGCCCATGGCTCGCCGGCCGAACGCGAGACCGCGCGGCCCGATTTCGGCGATACATAGACGAGCTCCGCCGTCGCCCCGGTCGCGACGCATTGATCGAGGTCGAGGCCGAAGCCCAGTTCCGACAGAAGCTGCAATTCGAAACGCACGACCTGCGGCGCGACTGCGCCCGCGTCGTCGAGATGTTCAAGCAGGCTTTCGAACACCGCATAGAGCCCCTCGTGCGGATCGCGCTCGGGCAGCAGCCGCATCAGCGCCGCCAGGTGGCCGACGCCATAGATCGCATGCGATGACGTGAAGAAACTCGACGCGCGCAGGTTCAGGGCTTCGACCGTATAGTTGCCGAGATGCTCGTCGAGCCGCGCGCGCCAGGTGGCGCTGACCGTGTTGCCCGGCTGAACGACGGGGTTGAGCCGCGCGCTGAAGGCGCCGCGCACCATGCCGAGATGGCGGCCGTGCTCGCGCGTCATCAGCTCGAGGATGCCACCGGCTTCCCCGTGCCGCTTCACGCCGAGCACGATGCCTTCATCGGTCCATTGCATGTACGTGTCGCTCCGTGAGCCGCCTTCACCCTCCCCTGGAGGGGGAGGGTCGGCGAGCATCGAAGATGCGAGCCGGGGTGGGGTGAAAGCGAAATACATTCACCCCCCTCCCGCCGCGCTTCGCGCCATAGCCGATGCTTCGCATCGGCGTGTTCCCTAAAGACGGCGGCCGAAGGCCGCCTTTTGCTCCCCCCTCCACGGGGAGGTGAAGCGAGCACATCCGCGCGCTCAATGCTCACCGCTACTCCTTCGGAAACTCCAGGCCCATGGCCCTGTAGCGCTCGGGGTCGTCGCCCCAGCCCTCGCGCACCTTCACGAACAGAAACAGGTGCACCTTGGTCTCGGTGATCTCCGCGATCTCCCGGCGCGATCCCTCGCCGATCGCCTTGATGGTGGCGCCGCCTTTGCCGAGCACAATCTTGCGCTGGCTTTCGCGCTCCACATAGATCGTCTGCTCGATGCGGATGTCGCCGCCGCGCAATTCCTTCCACACCTCGGTCTCGACCGTCGAGTGATAGGGCAATTCCTGGTGCAGCCGCTCGAAAAGTTTCTCGCGCGTGATCTCGGCGGCAAGCTGACGCATCGGCGCGTCCGACATCTGGTCGGGCGGATAGAGCCACGGCCCCGGCGGCACGCGTTCGGCGAGCCAGCGCTTGAGGTCGGTGACGCCATCGCCGGTCAGAGCCGAGATCATGAAGGTCGCTTCGAACTTCGCCTTCTCGTTGGCGGCCTGCGCCAGCGCGAGCAGCGTGTCGCGCGGCACGACATCGATCTTGTTGAGGATCAGGATTTTCGGCGGCCGCACATCGCCGAGCCGCTCGACGATCGCCTCGGCCTCCTCCTCGAGGCCCTTGCGCGCATCGACCAGCACGCCGACGAGATCCGCTTCGTGCGCGCCGCTCCAGGCCGTCGTCACCATGGCGCGGTCGAGCCTCCGCTTCGGCGAGAAGATGCCCGGCGTGTCGACGAAGATGAGCTGCGAGGCGCCCTCGACCGCGATCCCGCGGATCAGCGCGCGCGTCGTCTGCACCTTGTGCGAGACGATGGTCACCTTCGAGCCGACCAGCCCATTGAGCAGCGTCGATTTGCCGGCATTGGGCGCGCCGATCAGCGCGACGAAGCCGCAGCGGGTGTCGCCCTCCGGGATGGCGTCGGGATGATTTTTGTCAGCCATCGATTTTGTCCGCCGGAATGCCGATGCTGCTGAGCATGGCGGCGGCCGCGGCCTGCTCGGCGGCGCGCTTCGAGCTGCCGAGGCCTTCAGCATCCGGCCGGTCGGGCAGCATCACCGCGACGCGGAATTTCGGATCGTGATGCGGCCCCGTGCGCGCAACCTCTTTGTAGGCCGGCGCCGGCAGGCCGCGCCCCTGCGCCCATTCCTGCAACATCGTCTTGGGATCGCGCAGCGGCCGCGGCGGCTTCAGCATCCGCTCCTTCCAGAAGCGCGCGATGAGTTCGTCGGCCGCCGGATAACCGCCATCGATGAACACCGCGCCGACCAGCGCCTCGCAGACATCGCCGAGGATGGTGTTGCGCAGGCGTCCGCCCGCATGCGATTCCGAATTGCCGAGCTTGAGCGCGGGACCGACGTCCATCGCACGCGCGACGTCGGCGCAGGTTTCCTTGCGCACGAGATCGGCGAGACGGCGCGAGAGCTCGCCTTCGTTCGCTTTCGGAAACGCGGCATAAAGCATGTCGGAGATCACCAGGCCGAGCACATGATCTCCGAGAAACTCCAGACGTTGATAACTGTTGACGCGGGTGGCGCCGCCGGACAGCGCCGAGATATGCGTGAGCGCGCGCTCAAGCAAAGCCTTGTCGGCGAAACTGTAGCCGATCCGCTCTTCGAGCGCCGCGCGTTCTTTGTCCTTGGCCGACTTCCGGCTCATCTGACGATCGTGAACAGCCTGTTCCAGCGCACCGAGAACGGCCACCGCCAGAATTCCCAGGCGCGCTCCCCATCATACACCGAGAAGAAGATGAGCTGCGCCTTGCCGACGATGTTCTCGAACGGCACATAGCCGACTTGCGACAGGAAGCGGCTATCGGTCGAGTTGTCGCGGTTGTCGCCCATCATGAAATAGTTACCGGGCGGCACGGTATAGACCTGGGTGTTATCGGCGAAGCCGTTGTCGACGAGGTCGAGCGTGTAGAAGCTCACGCCGTTCGGCAGCGTCTCCTTCCAGCGCTTGACCGGCGCCTCGCGCGTGCCCTCCTCGGTCTCGATGAAGTCCGGCGCGCGTTCGCGCTTCACCGGCACGCCGTTGATGTTCACGACGCCGTCGATCACCTGGATCTTGTCGCCAGGCAGCCCGATCACCCGCTTGATGTAATCGGTCGAGGTGTCCTTCGGCAGGCGGAACACGACCACGTCGCCGCGCTGCGGCAGCCAGTTACCGGGGACGCGGCCGGAGAAGATCGGCGGCGACAGCGGCAGCGAGAAATGACTGTATCCGTAGGAGTATTTCGAGACGAAGAGGTAGTCGCCCACCAGCAGCGTCGCCTTCATCGATCCGGACGGGATATTGAACGGCTGGAAGAAGAAGGTTCGAATCACCAAAGCGATGATCAGCGCGTGGAAGACCACGCGGATCGTCTCGGAAAATCCGCCTTCTTTCCGCTTTGTCCCGGATGTCGCGCTCATCGGCCTCTCGTCCCGCCTCTCGGCTCAGGCGCCCCGCGATCTTGTAACCGGTGCTCCCCCGAGGTGCAATGAAGAAGGCTGGAACAGCGCGATAAGTTGTTGGGGAAACTTACGATTCTCGTGCTAACCGGCTTGCGGCCGGGCCGCCGCCGGGACCGCCGAGATGATGACGATGGCCTGGGCGGTCGGCCCCTCGTCGGTCAGAGAGACGTCGATCACGGCCTCGCATCCGGCCGGGGTGATCGCCTTGAGGCGCGCCAGGGCCCCCCCGGTCAGGCTCATCGTCGGGCGCCCGGAGGGCAGATTGACGACCCCCATGTCGCGCCAGAACACGCCGCGGCGGAAGCCCGTCCCGAGCGCCTTGGCGCAGGCCTCCTTGGCGGCGAAACGCTTGGCGTAGGTCTCGACACGGTTGGCTCGGCGCTCGGCCTTGGCCCGCTCGGCCGGCGTGAAGATGCGGTCGAGGAAGCGATCGCCGTGACGTTCGAGCACGGCGGCAATGCGGCGGGCGTCACAGAGATCGGAGCCGATGCCGATGATCATGAGGATGCTTTCACGCGTCCGCGATCCATTGCGGCGCGCATGAACTTGACGGTCTCGGCCAACCCTTCGAACACCGCCTCGCCGATCAGGAAATGGCCGATATTGAGCTCGACCACGTGCGATAGCGCCGCGATGGTCTCCGCGCTGGCATAGTCGAGGCCATGTCCTGCGTGCACCTCCAGGCCCAAGCTGTGGGCCAGGACGACGCCGGCGCGGATGAGTTGCCACTCAGCATAGGCCTCGCTGGCGCGGCCCTCGGTCAGCGCATCGCACCAGGCGCCGGTATGAATCTCGATCACCGGCGCACCCAGCTCGGCCGCCGTCTCGATCTGCGCCGGCGCCGCCGCGATGAACAGCGACACGCGGATGCCCGCGTGTTTGAGCACGTGCACGACGGGGGCGAGTTGAACCTTGTTGCCTGCGGCATCGAGACCGCCTTCGGTCGTTCGCTCGGCGCGCTTCTCCGGCACGATGCAGGCGGCGTGCGGCTTGGTGGCAAGCGCGATGCGCACCATCTCGTCGGTCGCCGCCATTTCCAAGTTCAGCGGCTTGTCGATTTCCGCCTTCAGGCGGGCGATGTCGTCGTCACGGATGTGGCGGCGATCCTCGCGCAGATGCGCGGTGATGCCGTCGCAGCCGGCGGCGATGGCGAGCTTGGCCGCGCGCACGGGATCGGGATTAAGCCCGCCCCGCGCGTTGCGGATGGTGGCGACGTGGTCGATGTTGACGCCGAGGCGAAGGGACGGGGCGGTCATAATGCGTTACTCGTTCACTCGCTCCGCTTTCGCCACCGTCGACTTGGCGCGCAATTGGGCCAGGATGGCGGTCAGATGCTTGAGATCGTAGACCTCGAGATCGATCTCCACGTCGGTGAAATCCGGCGCCCGGCGCGTCATGCGGATGTTGTCGATATTGCCGTCGTGCTCGGCGATCACCTGAGCGATCGAGGCGAGCGATCCGGGCTCGTTCGCCGACTGCACCGTGATACGCGCCGGGAAACGCCGCGGCACGCTCTCCTCCGAATCCCAGCGCACGTCGAGCCAGCGCTCCGGCTGGTCCTCGAACTCGCCCAAGGACGGCGACTGGATCGGGTAGATGGTGATCCCCTCGCCCGGCGTGAGGATGCCGACGATGCGGTCGCCCGGCACCGCGCCGCCGTCCGCCGCGAAGCGCACCGGCAGGTCGCTGTTGATGCCGCGGATTGGGATCGCCGAAGCGCCCGGCGCATCCGGCACTTTGAACTTCACCGATGTGAGCTTCTTCAGACCGAACCAGCCGCTCTCCGACTTCGGCCGCATGGCCATGGCCGCCGCGCGCTCTTCCTTGTAGTCGGGATACATGGCGCGGGCGACGTCGGAGGCTTTCAACTCGCTGCGCCCGACCGCCGACATCACCTCGTCGATCGAGGAACGCGCGAGGCGTGGCAGCGCCCCGGTGAGCTTCTCGTCGGAATAGGCGATCTTGGCCCGCTGAAAGAGACGCTCGACGATGCGGCGGCCGAGGCCGGTGTATTGCGCGCGCACGGCGACGCGCGTCGCGCGGCGGATCGCGGCGCGCGCCTTGCCGGTGACGACAAGCGACTCCCAAGCCGCCGGCGGCGCCGTCTGTGCCTTCGAGGTGATGATCTCGACTTCGTCGCCGTTGACCAG
>DASXOK010000532.1:0-12360 GCA_036494425.1 Pseudolabrys sp. | reverse complement strand
GCCGTCGCTGGTGGCGCAACAGCGGCATGCTCCTCAACGCCGTGTTGACCCTGAAATGGTCGGATCGACTGGGACTGCCCCGTCTCTCATGACCTCAACTTCTCGAACCGCCCGGTGCGGACCCGCATGCCTGGTGGTGTGGCAGGGGTGCGACCCACAAGGTCGCCCCCTATGCCGATTGGCTTCTCGAATGACGATCGTGCAGCTAGAAGCACGCGGAGCCACTCTTCCGCTCATCCCCGCGAAGGCGGGTATCCAGCTCTTTTCCGAATAGCTCAAGGACTGGGTCTCCGCTTCCGCGGGGACGAGCTGACCGAAAACGCACGATCCCATGACGACGCCAAGCGATCAAAAACAACACGAACCGCGCTGGACCATGGATGGCTTCAGGCTCGGCGCCTGGGAGATCCTGCCGCTGCTGCCGGGCGTGTTCGCCTTCGGCATGGCCTTTGGCACGGCCGCGGCGCAAAAAGGCTTCAGCCTGCTCGACACCTTCGCGATGAGCGCGACCGTCTTCGCGGGCATGGCGCAGTTCATCGTGCTCGAGTCCTGGCCGGACAAGCTCACGCTGCCGGCGATCGCGGGCGCGGGCGCGATCACCGCGATCGTTTGCCTGCGCTTCCTCTTGATCAGCGCCTCGCTGCGGCCGTTGGCCGGCGGCTCGCCGCCGGGCAAGATCTATCCGACGCTCTATCTGCTCACCGAATCCAACTGGCTCTTGTCGATGCGCTACCGCGCCGACGGAGGCCGCGATCCGGCCTATCTGCTCGGCAGCGGCGTGATGACCTGGATCGCCTGGGTGCTGTCGTCGGCGCCCGGCTACTTGCTCGGCGCATCGATCGGCGACCCGCGCCGCTTCGGGCTCGATCTCGTGTTGCCGGTTTTCTTCTGCGCGATGCTTGTGCCGCTGTGGCGCGGCTCGCGCCGCGCGATCGGCTGGGCCGTCGGCGGCGCGGTGGCGCTGGTTGTCGATCATCTATGCGGCGGCGTCTGGTATGTCATCGCCGGTGCGCTCGCCGGCAGCGTGGCGGGAGGCTTCATCGATGATTGAGAGCAATCCGGCCGTCTATATCGCCATGCTCGCCGCCATGACCTGCGCCGTCTACGTCATGCGTGCCGGCGGCTATTGGCTGATTGGGCGCATCGCCATTGGTCCGCGCTTGCGCCGCATGCTCGATGCGCTGCCCGGCGCGGTGATTGCCGCGACGGTGGCGCCGATCCTGATGAAAGGCGGCGTCAGCACCTCGCTGGCGGTGATAGCCGCGGTCGCGGCAATGATCGTGGCGCGCAACGACTTCGCCGCGGTGGTGGCGGGAGTTGCTGTTGCCGCATTGGTGCGCGCGGCCGGGTTCTGAAATCGGGTGGCGCCGCGCAGGTGCTTCCGTGCGATCATGCGGAATGCCCCTGCAAAATCGTGTCACGCCGTTCGGAGACATCATCGCCACGCCCGCGCGCGGGACGATGATGGGCAATCGTGGCGGGCGGCTGCATGACGCGCGGCGCAAGCTCAGCCCCCGGCGCTGGACCTCGAAGCAATGGATCTGCTGCAAGCTCGATTTCAATGATCGCCATCGCAGCGTCTGGGGCGACAGCTACACCGAACTGTTCTTCCTTGACGAGGTGACCGCGCTCGCCGCCGGGCACCGGCCCTGCTTCGAATGCCGGCGCAAGGATGCGGAGCGGTTCGCAGCGTTGTTCTCGGATGCGGGCCCGCGCGCGACTGCCGCAGCCATGGACAAGGTGCTGCATACCGAGCGCCTGTCGGGCAAGGATAAGCGCCTGCACCGCCGCGGCATCGACACGCTGCCCGACGGGGCCGTGATCGTGCTGGACGGCGACGTCTTTGCCGTGCGCGGCGAGCGACTGCTGCCCTGGACGCCCTCGGGTTATGGCGCAGCGCGACCGCGTCCGCATGCACAAGAGGTGGAGGTGCTCACGCCGCCCTCGATCCTGGCTGTGCTGGCGGGCGGCTACCGGCCGCAGTGGCATCCCAGCGCCGCATGAGCGGTATTCCGGCCGAGGCTGGGCCCGATCGCGAAAGATGACCTATATCAAGCGTTAAGCGCGCCGAGTTGCGCAACAAGAGCAAGGAAGGAGAAGCCATCGCGAGGAGGGGAAGCCGTGCATTCAATGCCCCGGAGTGTCCCGTCCATGCCGATGACCGCCGCCCTGCAAGGCCGCCGCGATTACGCCGGCCCGGCCCTGCTCGCTGACGGCGTCCGTCCGTTCTTCCTCGCCGCCGGCGTCTGGGGCGCGCTCACTATCCTATTCTGGCTGCCGCTCAGCATGGGCACGCTGACGGTCGACAGTGTGTTCAGCCCGGCCGACTGGCAGATCCATGAGATGCTCTACGGTTATGCGGCCGCGGCGATGGCCGGCGTCCTGCTGACCGCCATCCCGAATCGGACCGGCCGGCTGCCGGTCGCCGGCTGGCCGCTCGGTGTGCTGGCGCTTCTGTGGTTCACCGGCCGCGTGGCCATGCTCGCCTCGGGCAAAATTGGCGGCCTCGCCGCCGCGGCCATCGATGTCGGCTTCCTGCTAACGCTCGCTGCCCTCGTTGCGCATGAGATGATCGCCGGCAAGGACTGGCGGAATTGGCGTGTGCTCGCAGTGCTGGGCGTGCTCATCGTTGGCAACGTCGTCTTCCACGCCGAAGTGCGGCTCAATGGGACGGGGGATTACGGCATCCGCATCGCGCTTGGCACGGTGGTGATGTCAATCGTGCTGGTCGGCGGTCGCGCCGTGCAGAGTTTCACCAACGCCTGGCTGATCCGCTCGCTGGTGCCGTTCTCACGCGTTGACGCCGCGGCGCTTGCGGTGACCGTGTTGGCGTTGATCGGCTGGATCGCGGTGCCGGCGCAGACTTTGACCGGCGCGCTGATGGTTGTCGCGGGCGTGTTGCAGGCCGTGCGGCTTGCGCGCTGGGCCGGCGACCGCACGCCGGCCGATCCGCTCAAGCTGGTGCTGCACGCCGGCTACGCCTTCGTGCCGCTCGGCTTCGTGCTGATCGGCGCATCGACGTGGTTCGCGGCCGTACCGGCGAGCGCGGGCATCGATGCCTGGACCGGCGGCGCCATCGGTCTGATGACGCTGGCGATGATGACGCGCGCGACGCTCGGCCATACCGGCCAGCCGCTGCAAGCTGGCGCGGCGACGCGGATGATCTACATTTGCATCGTGGCGGCGGCGCTGCTGCGCATCGTCGCGTCCTTCACCGGCTCGACGATCGTGCTCGAATATGCCGGCATGGCCTGGATCGCGGGATTTTCCTGCTTCGTCCTGCTGTACGGTTCGCTGCTCGCCACGCACAAGCCGGCTTAGGCCGGCTCGACCGCGCTCGGCGGGACGTCAGTGCTTGTGCGCGTCCACGAGGTGATGACGATCGCCGCCATGATCACCAGCATGATCGCCGTCAGCACCACGCAGGCCGGCCATCCCGCGAATGTCCAGGCGAAGCCGCCCAGCGCGGCGCCGAAGCTGCCGCCAAGATAGAAGCACGTCACGTAGAGGCCAACCGCCGACGAGCGGCCCGCCTTGGCGGTGATGGTGACGTAGCCGGTGGACACCGCCTGGCAGATGAGCCCGCAGCCGGCGCAGATGGCGAGGCCAAGCAGGATCGCCCATAGTGGGCTCAGCAGCGTCAGCGCGATGCCCAGCACCCAAATGGCGATGGTGCCGATCATCAGATGCCTGCGGCCGAAGCGTCCGACCGCCCAGCCGGTGAGCGGCGTGAGCGCCGCGCCTCCCAGATAGACAACGAAGATCGCGCCAAGCAGCGTCGGCGAGAGATTGTAGGGTGGGGCGGCAAGGCGGAAATTGATGTAAGTAAACGTACAGATGAAGTTGAACAGCACGCCGAATCCGACCGCGTAAGTCGCAACGAGCTGTGGATTGCGGAAGTGCCGCAGCATCTGTCGTGCCGAGGCGATAAGACCTTCCGAGCGCACAAACTTGCGTTCGCGCGGCAGAAGCACCCACACCGCGATCGCACCGGCGATGGTCGCCGCGGCAAGACAGCCGAACGCGAAGCGCCAGCCGATAATGTCGGCGAGTATCCCCGTGAAGAACCTTCCGCTGAATCCGCCCAGGCTCGCCCCCGACGTATAGACACCGGCGACGGCGGTGGCCTCGTGCGGCGGCAACTCCTCACCGATATACGCAATGGTCACGGCGAAGATCGGCGGCAGGCACAGGCCCTGCACGAAGCGCCAGAACACCAGCGCCGGCAGTGTCGGCGCCAGCGCCGCCATCACCGTCGGCATCGTCAGCACCAGCATGGCGGCGGCGATGACGCGTTTGCGTCCCAATACGTCGGCGGCCGTGCCGGAGAACGGTGCGATCAGCGCCACCGCCAGCGTACCGGCGGTCATAATGCTGGAGATCTGCGCCGGGCCGGCGGCGAACTGCTCCGAGAGCAGCGGCAGGATCGCCTGTGGCGAATAGAGATTGATGAAGGTGCAGTAGCCGGCAATCCCGGCCGCCAGCCGGATGGCAAAGGAATGGCGGCCTTGCGCAGAAGTCATCGTGCGGGGACCCGGCGGGGCTAGAGAAGCGTGATGAAGCTATGCCTTGGTTTGGCCATCGAGGCCAAGGGGGCGAGCGTCGGGGCAGCGGGCCGCAGGATGCATGGCTCTCAAGAGGCTTTCAGGGCCGCTTTCGCCTTTCGTAGCGTCTCCTCCGGCGTGCCCGAGGCATCGACCTCGGACCACTTCATCTCGCCGACATCGTATCCTTCCTGGCGGCGCGCGACCGACGCGTCGGCGTCGGAGGCGTCTCCAGTGCGCCCGCCGACACGGGCGACGCGGACAGTGAGATCGGCGGTGAGGAAGAGGCCGTGGAATCCAATGCCGTCGGCGGCATCCGCGATCACGTCGCGTTCGCCGGCGCGCGCGAACACCGCATCGACGATCGCGGAATGGCCGGTGGCAATGACACGCTTCGCTTTGAAAGCGAGTGAGGCATAGACCTTCTCGGTCGCCTCCGGCGTGTAAGCCGTCTGCGGCAAGCGCTCGGTCTCGGCCGCGCCGAACAGCGCCTTGCGCTCGATGTCGCTACGCAGCACGACGGCGCCCGGTGGTGGCGCAATGCCGGCAGCCAGCGACCGCGCGAGCAGCGACTTGCCGGTGCCGGACAGACCGCCGACGGCGATCAGCTGCGGCTTCTCGGGCGCGATCAACCGTTGCGCCAGTGCGAAGTAGTCACGCGCACTCCGTTCCGCGGCCGTGCGATCCTTCGCGTGCTCGCGCCGGGCCGCGGTGACCTTGGCGCGGATCGCCGCACGCACGGACATGAACAGCGGCAGTGCGGCGAGTGCGTCGAGGTGTTCGTCGCGGCGGGCAGCAGTGAGATAGCGGTTGAGCACGATATTCGCGGCCGGCGTCAACTTGCGCTCGATCAGGTCCATGAGCAGGAAGGCAAGGTCGTAGAGCACGTCGCTGGTGGCGATGCGCTCGTCGAACTCGATGGCGTCGAACAGCGTCGGCTGGCCGTCGATCAACACGATATTGCCGAGGTGAAGATCGCCATGGCAGCGCCGCACGAAACCATCGCGTTGGCGCTGCGTCAGCAATGACCGCAGGCGTGCGAGGGACGTATTTGTCGCCTGCGTCAATGCGCTCACACCATTTTCTGAAAACAACTCAGACACGGCGCGCAACTCGGCGTCGTTCTGCGCGACGATCTCTTGAAGCTCTGCGGCGAAATCGAAGTCCTTGGTGATTGGCACGGCCGCATGCGCGTGAGCGACCGCGCGCCCCAGCGCCTCGGCCAGCTTGGCATCGATGCGGCCGGCCTCGGCGAGATGGTCGAGCGTCTGCGTCTCATCGAAGCGGCCCATCTCCACGGCCCATTCGACCGGTTCGCCTTGGCCATCGATGGCGAGGCGTCGATCCGCCTCGCGCGTGATGGGCAGCACGCGCTTGTAGATCTCCGGCGCGAAAGGGCGGTTCACGGCAAGCTCGGCCTCGCAGGCGGCCTTGCGTTTTTCCAACGACGAATAATCGAGAAATGGAAAGCGCACGGCGCGCTTGACTTTCAGCGCACGCTTCCCCGCCAAGAAGACCGAGGCCGCATGGGTGTCGATGCGCTCGACCCGCGCACCGCCATGGGTCGCGGGCTGACCAAGGAAATCGAATACCGCGCGTTGTGGCATGGCCTCGGTCGTCACAGCCTAATATCCTTGTCAGGTCGGAACGTTATCATCGCGGCGCACAATCTTGGTCTAGCTCAATACCTCCGCACTTACGGTCTGACGTTACCGTTTTGCAATGTCGGCAAATTGAACCGGAGGCGCCTCTTCGTCGTTGGTGTTCCGGGGCGCCGGCGAGATCATGACCACATGCGTGCATTGACCGTCCAGCCCGGGCTTGCCGATTCCATTGCCTTGGAAGATGTACCGCCGCCACCACCGAGTGACGGCGCTGTGCTTGTGCGCGCGCTGGCCCTCGGCATCTGCGGCACCGACCGCGAGATCGTGTCCGGGGCTTACGGCGCGCCGCCTCCCGGAGCACAGCGCCTCATCCTGGGTCATGAGTCGCTTGGCCGCGTCGAAGAGGCGCCCGACGGTTGCGGCTTTGCGCGCGGCGACCTGGTCGCAGGCATTGTGCGGCGGCCCGATCCAGTGCCGTGTTCGGCGTGCGCCGTGGACGAATGGGACATGTGCCGCAATGGGCAATATACCGAGCGCGGCATCAAGGAGCGCAACGGCTATGGCTGCGAGCACTACCGCGTCGAGCCCGACTTCCTGATCCGCATCGATCCCGCGCTCGACATGCTCGGTGTACTTATGGAGCCGACCAGCATCGTGGCCAAGGCCTGGGAGCAGGTGATGCGCGTTGGCTCTCGCAGCGCGGAGTGGAAGCCGCGCATCGCGCTCGTCACCGGCGCGGGGCCGGTCGGCTTGCTGGCGGCGCTCATCGCCAAGCAGCAGGGGCTCGATGTGCATGTCTTCGACCACCACGACACAGGGCCGAAGCCGGCGCTGGTGCGCGCACTCGGCGCCACCTATCACACCGACCTCGGGACGCTCTGTCCCGACGTGGTGCTTGAATGCACCGGCGCCGGCGTGGTGATCGTCGATGTGCTGAGCCGTACAACGCCCGACGGTATCGTTTGTCTTGCCGGCGTTTCGTCCGGCGGACGTGAACTACCGCTCGACATCGGCATGCTCAACAGGACGCTTGTGCTGGAGAACCACGTCGTGTTCGGATCAGTGAACGCCAACCGCAGGCACTATCGCGCCGCCGCCGAGGCGCTGGCGAAGGCCGACAAAACTTGGCTTGCCGGGCTGATCACGCGTCGCGTGCCCCTGTCGCGCTGGCACGAAGCCTTGGAGCAGCGGCCGGGCGACATCAAAGTCGTGCTCGACTTCACGGTCTGACGGCTGAGGCGCGCAATGGTATCCCGCATCGAAGACTATGCGATGATCGGCGACCTCGGCACCGCGGCGCTGGTCGCGCGCAACGGTTCGATCGACTGGCTGTGTTGGCCGCGGTTCGATTCGGACGCGTGCTTCAATGCGCTTTTGGGCGCGCCTGAACATGGCCGCTGGCGCATCGCGCCGAAGGGCGAGGACGTGCGCATCACGCGCCGCTACCGGCCGAAGACGCTGATCCTGGAGACGCGCTTCGAGACTGCCGAGGGCGTGGCAACCGTCATCGATTTCATGCCGCCGCGCGGCCTCTATTCGCATCTCATCCGTATGGTGGTCGGCGAACGGGGAGAGGTGGCGTTCCACAGCGAGTTGGTCCTACGCTTCGGCTACGGCGCCATCGTGCCGTGGGTGACACGCTTAGACCCTAAGACAATCCGCGCCGTCGCAGGTCCGGACATGGTGGTGCTGCGCACGACGGCGCACATGCGCGGAGAGAACTTCAAGACGGTCGGCAACTTCACTGTCACGGCCGGCGAAACGGTGCCCTTCGTGCTCTCCTATGCGCTGTCGCATGAGCAGCCGCCGGAGCCCGTTGACGTCGCCGAACGGCTGCGCGAGACGGAAAAATACTGGACCGACTGGACTGGCCGAAACCAGATCGAGTGCCCTTGGGACGACGCGGTCTGCCGCTCGCTCATCACACTAAAGGCCCTTACATACGAGCCCACTGGCGGCATGGCGGCGGCGCCCACCACATCGCTGCCCGAATGCATCGGCGGCGAGCGCAATTGGGACTACCGTTTCTGCTGGCTGCGCGACGCGACGCTGACGCTGCTGTCGCTAATGAATGCCGGCTACTACGAAGAGGCATATTGCTGGCGCGAATGGCTTTTGCGCGCCGCCGCCGGCAGCCCGCAGCAGGTGCAGATTATGTACGGCATCGCCGGCGAACGCCGGCTTACCGAATGGCTGGTGCCATGGCTGCCCGGCTATGGGAAGTCGCAGCCGGTGCGCATCGGCAATGCTGCACACAATCAGCGTCAGCTCGACATTTTCGGCGAGGTGTCGGACGCGCTGCATCAAGCGCGGCGCGGCGGTCTCGGCAACTACGAAGCGGGCTGGGATATCCAGCGCGAATTCCTCGTGCATCTGGAAAAGGTGTGGCCCGAGCGCGACGAGGGGATCTGGGAATCGCGCAATGGCCGCGAGCACTTCACCTATTCGAAGGCCATGGCCTGGGTTGCCTTCGACCGGGCGATCAAGAGCGCCGAAATGTACAAGCTTCCCGGACCCGTCGATCGATGGCGCATCATCCGCGACGCGATCCACCGCGATGTCTGCGCGCGCGGTTACGATGCCGAGCTTGGCAGCTTCGTGCGCTCCTACGGCGCGAAGGAACTCGATGCGAGCCTGCTCCTCTTGCCGGCGATCGGTTTCCTGCCGGCGGAAGATCCCCGCGTGCGCGGGACGGTCGAGGCGATCGAGCGCACGCTACTGGTCGATGGCCTGGTGCAGCGCTACGACACTAGGCAATCCGAGGACGGCCTCCCGCCGGGCGAGGGGGTGTTCCTCGCCTGCAGCTTCTGGCTCGCCGACGCCTATCTGATGCTCGGCCGTGGCGCAGACGCGGCGCGGCTGTTTGAGCGTCTTCTGTCGCTGCGCAACGATGTCGGCCTGCTGAGCGAGGAATACGAGCCATCGTCCAACCGCCTGGTCGGCAATTTTCCCCAGGCCTTCTCGCATCTGGCGCTCGTGAACACCGCCAGCAATCTTTCGCATGATCGCAAACCGGCCCAACAGCGCTCGGAGGGCAGCGGCGGGGACAATCCTGCCGTGCCGCAGCCGGCGAATGCGAGCTATTGACCCGCCTGCGTTCCAGCGGAGAGAGTGCCCCACCGCCGCACCCGGCGCTCACCTCAAGGAGGAACGCGTGCTTCTCGATGTCCGTACCTACAAGACGCTGCCTGGTCGTGTTCCGGCGCAGCTCGAGATCTACAAAAAATACGGCTACCCGGTGCAACTCCGCTACATGGGCGAGCCGCTCTGCTATGCGGTGGCGGAAAGCGGCGAGCTCAACACCTTCACGCATATCTGGGTCTATGCCAGCGCCGCCGACCGCGAAGAAAAGCGCGCGCGCATGGCGAAGGACCCGGATTGGGCGGTTTATCTTGCCGAGAACGTGAAGGGCGGTCATCTGATCTCGCAGGAGACCTGCCTGATGACGCCGGCTTCCTTTGCGCCGCCGATCCCGATGCCGAAGATTCATACCTGATGCTTGTCCCGGGCTCAGCGCAGCACGTAGTGATGCGCTGCAGACCCGGGACCGTAACAAACTCCGCCTCTGCGAAGGCCCCGGATCAGCGTCGCATCACTTCGCTGCGCCAGTGCTGCGCCGCGTCCGGGGCACGAGCGCTGCGACGGCGCGGCATAGTTACAATCATTGGATAATAAACAAGAGGCATCGATGCGATCGAACGACGGCACGCGCTCTGGCGGCGAAATCCTCATTGACCAACTCGCGATCCATGGCGTGCAACACGTGTTCTGCGTGCCGGGCGAGAGTTACCTCGCTGCGCTCGATGCGTTCCACGACAGCAAGATCGAACTCACCGTCTGCCGGCACGAGAGCGCCGCTGCCATGGCCGCCGAGGCGATCGGTAAAGTGACGGGCAGACCCGGCATCTGTTTCGTCACGCGCGGACCCGGCGCCACCAACGGCTCGGCGGGCGTCCATATCGCCAAGCAGGACTCCACGCCGATGATCATGTTCGTCGGCCAGATCGGCCGCGAGATGCGCGATCGCGAGGCGTTTCAGGAGATCGACTACCGCGCAATGTTCGGTACCGTCGCGAAATGGGTGACGGAGATCGACGACGCGGCGCGCATTCCCGAGATCGTGTCGCGCGCATTTCTTACCGCGTGCAATGGCCGGCCTGGCCCGGTCGTGATCGCGCTGCCGGAGGACATGCTCACCGACCGCGTCGCGGTGCCCGATGCGAAGGCGTTCGAGCCGGTCGAGATCTGGCCGGGCCTCACCGACATGAGCCGCTTGCAGAAGATGCTGTGGGCGGCGAAGCGGCCGATCGTGCTTGCCGGCGGCAGCCGCTGGTCGGAAGCCGCGTGCGCCGCGCTGATGCGCTTCGCCGAACGGTTCGCTCTACCGGTCGCGACGACATTCCGGCGCGGCCATTTGGTCGACGCGGAGCATCCTTGCTACGCCGGCGACTTCGGCATCGGCCCCAACCCGAAGCTCTTGGCGCGAGTGAAGGGTGCCGACCTTGTGCTGCTGATCGGCGGCCGCATGAGCGAGATGCCGTCGCAGAGCTACACGCTGTTCGACATCCCCGAGCCGCAGATGAAGCTGGTGCACGTGCATCCGGGCTCGGAGGAACTGGGCCGCGTCTATCATCCCACGCTCGCCATCAATGCTGCGCCGACAGCGTTCTGCTCGGCGCTCGAAGGCTTGCAGCCGCCGAACGAGATCGCCTGGCGCGGCGAGAGCGACACGGCGCATGCCGACTTCCTCGCCTGGACCGAGAAGGCGACGCCGCAGCCGGGCGCGGTCAATCTCGGCGAAGCGGTGGTATGGCTGCGCGAGAATCTGCCCGACGATGCGATCATCACCGTCGGCGCGGGCAACTTCACGGCCTGGGTGCATCGCTTCTATCGCGTGCGCAAATTCGGCGGCTTGATTGGGCCGACGTCGGGCTCGATGGGCTATGGCTTTCCGGCCGCTCTCGGCCTGCAGACGCTCCATCGCGACCGCACGGTGGTCTGCGTCGCCGGCGACGGCGACTTCCTGATGACGGGGCAGGATTTCGCGACGGCGGTGCAATACAAGCTGCCGATCATCATCGTACTTGCCGATAACAGCACCTATGGCACCATCCGCATGCATCAGGAGCGCGAATATCCGGGGCGCGTGGTCGCAACGCATCTGCACAATCCCGATTTCGTCGCTTATGCGCTGGCTTTCGGCGGCTACGGGGCGGTGGTGGAGAAGACTGCGGATTTCCCGGCCGCCTTCGCCGCCGCGAAAGCTTCGGGCAAACCGTCGATCATCCATCTCAAGATCGATCCGGAAGCGATCACGCCGGGACAGTCGCTCTCCGCCATCCGCGAGAAGGCCTTGGCGGGCGGTGGGCGGCGGTAGGTAAGCGAACGCCCATTCTCCGCTCACGCCCGCGGACGCGGGCATCCAGTCTTTGCCGCGGCTCGGGAAGCGCTGGATTCCCGCTTACGGGGGAATGAGCGGGGCGTGTTGCCCGGTCGGTGCATAACCCTCCGGCTGCCAGTCGCCTTGCCTTTCCGGCCTGAATCATCATTCACTCATTGAATGCCCTATCGCCGCACCGAGAATGTCGTCCGCCGGTTGGCCGCGCGTGAGCAGGCGATCCTCTCCGCCGCGACCGCGCTGGCGGCCGAAGGCGGCATGGCGGCTGTCCAGATCGCTGCGGTCGCAGACCGCGCCCGTATCGCCGCCGGCACCGTCTACCGCTATTTCCCGTCCAAGAACGACCTCGTCGCCGAGGTGATGACCACCGTCGGCAGCCGCGAGCTCAAGGCCATGGCAGCGGCGGCCGATGCTGCGCCGGGGCCGCTCTCGGCGCTCGCGTCCTGCATTGCGACCTTTGCCGCGCGTGCGCTTGCCGAGCGCAAGCTCGCCTGGGCGGTAATCGCCGAACCTGTCGATCCGCAAGTCGACTCCATGCGGCTCGACTTCCGCCAGTCGCTCGCCGCCGAAGTAGAGACGCGCATCAAGGCCGCGATCACGCGCGGTCTCTTGCCGGATCAGGACGCCCGCGTCGCCGCGCCCGCCATTGTTGGTGCCGTGATGGAAGGGCTGCTGGGGCCGCTGGCGCCGACATATGATGCGGACGGTCCGGCGCGCGAAGCGGTGCAGACGGCGACGCTCCTGGCGTTGCGGGCGCTCGGCATCGTCGATGCGCGCGCCCGCGGCCTCGTGGCGCAGGTGGCGCTGCCTTAGT
>DASXOK010000531.1:0-2425 GCA_036494425.1 Pseudolabrys sp. | reverse complement strand
CGGCACCGGCGCCGAGGACAATGTCAACGTCAATGTCCAGCCCGGCGCCTCGATCACTGTCGGCGACGACCAAAGTGCGATCTATCTTCAGAACACGAACCACGTCGTCAACAACGGTACGATCGCGGCCGGCATCAACGTCCTCGATGACGGCAACGTCATCACTAACCCGTCTTCGCGGATTGGCGGGTTTTGAAGACACCCGCTCGTTATAAATCAACGAGTTAGGTCAAAAGGTCGGTAACCGGGGCAAAATGCCGGGCGGCCTGATGTCAAGCCGGGGCTTTGCGGACGAGGCTGGTCAGGTGCGGGATTTCGGGTCCGGGGACGCCGAGGCGTGATCCGATGTAGTGGTAGAAGGGTATGCCGATTTTCATGCAGGTCTTGGCCAGACCGAGCATGACGTCGCGCGCATCGCGGCCTTTGTCGCTGACCGTTCCGCCGGAGATTTTTCGCTTTGTGACAAAAGCACGAATGTCGTTTTCCGAAGCATTGGTGTTGAGTGGGATTTCCGGCCGGTCGAGGACACGCAACAACTCCTCCTTGCGGTGGAGCAAGCGTCGCAGCAGGCGGTCGAGCGTGACGTAGCCGGTCTTGCGCCTGAAGATGCGGTCGAAGCGGGCGCGCAAGGCTTGCGCCTGTTCACGCGAGGGCGCCAGCTTGTATTCCTTCAAGCAGCGATAGAGCCACCAGATCATCCGCTTGGCGACCTCGATGGCGTTTCTTTGCCGGTCGTTGGCGGGAACCAGCTTGTGGACGAGCCGTTCGGCATGAACCCAGCACAGCGCGTGCTCGCCGACGCGAAACTGACCGGCGTCATCGGAAACGATAACCGTGTCTCGCAGAAAGCCTCGATGGCGGATCGCGCCCCACAACGCTCCTTCGGTGGCGATCTGGAGGGGATCAGGAGCGACCTTGATATCGGCAAGGCCAAGCGCGGCCAGATGGCGCTCCCATTCCTCGACGGACGAGAAAACATGTTCCGTCTGGTCCGCCAGCGTGTCGATGACGACCTTGGGCAGGCCGCGTCCTCGCATGTAATCGAGCGCCGCGTCATTGATCACATACAATGTCGCACCGCCACAAAGGCGCGACAGAAACGCCTGGCGCGATTTGGAGGGGCCGGTGCGAAAGATAGTGAAGCGATCGGAGCCGATCTGCGTCGTATAGCCGTTCTTGCCCGCGTGGCGCGCGCCGGTGTCGTCGACCGTGACGTAAGACGCGCCGCTCAGACCCGCATTGAGCACGGCTTCGTCCTCGGTGCGAAAGGTCTCGAGTCGGGCCGTCAGCAGGCGCACCACCTGCCGCTTCGAAATCACCACGCCCATGCCGGTGAGAAGCGCCACGATCCGCTCGCAGGTCATCTGTCCAGCAAAGTGAAGCATCAACACCAGGCGATGCAGATGGGGACCATAGCCGCCAACAATGCCGGGCGCGAGTGCGGCCATGATGGTCTTGCCGTCCGGCGTTTCCCAACGCTCGCGCCGATAACGCGTCACCTTCGTGTTCAAGGCCAGGTCCTGAACCACGATCTCCTCGTAGCCCTTGTGGCGCGAGCCCGCCGGCGCCTGCGCCTTCACCACCACCGTCTCGTCGATCGTCAGCTTGTCGAGATGCCCGCCGCGACGACGCATCGAACGCCCGCCCTTGTCGCCACTGGTCCGCGGCCCTTTTCCGTCCGTCGACTTTTCCATACCGGATGGCTTTTGCGGCGGACGCGGCGGCAGATGCTTCATCCGCGCAAGCTCGTCCTTGACCGCTTGATGATCCACCTTCAGCCGAGCCAAGGCGCCGCCGAGGTTCTCATTCTCCGCCCGAAGACGCGTCACTTCGCCAATCAACTCACGCACCACGCCGATCAGTTCAGCGTGCGTCAAACCTTCAAGCGAATCAGAACCCGGGGGCGCCATCCAAAGCTTGAATCACATTTTCCACGCTTTGACTCTCCCCCTGCCCGAAAATTTGCCCCGGTTACACTTGCAGCGACAGAACTATGTCCGGTGCCGCACTTAGTTCATTGTGGCACCGGCTCGTAAATGCAGCCAGCCCGCATCGCAAGGTGCGGGCGGGTCGGCTGCATTTCGGCCGACGCTAATGCCGGCCCTTACTGTGCAAAGGAAGAACCGGCGTGGAGATTATTCCACGTCGATGTGGGAGCTTGGTTAGAGAAGGACAGCGCCGACAAGCTCAATGGCGCCGTTCTCGACAGCCCCTGCCTTAGGATTCAGCGTTGGCGCGCCGGTTACGTCGCTCACGAACCACGAGGGCTGTCGAGAGAGCACATCAGGGGCGGAATCCGTGCTCACGATCCCGCGAAACGCGCAGCATCGACAGCGAGAGACCAGCGGGTACGTGCCTAAAAGCCGCTCGGGTCGGCAAATAGAGTCGTTGCCGCCATGCTCGGTCGTGTAGACACGATTGTACT
>DASXOK010000530.1:0-3296 GCA_036494425.1 Pseudolabrys sp. | reverse complement strand
ATGTCTTCCGGCCGCACGATGCCGGCCACGATCAATTCGCGGATCTCGAAATTGACGCGGATTTCCTGTTTGCCCTCGACCACCAGGTTTCCATTCGGTAGCACCTGCGTCACCACCGCTGCGACATTGGTCTGCAACGCTTCCTGGCGCACGACCGAGCCCTTGCCGTCGCTCGACGCGGTCGAGTCGGCGGTGAGGATGCGGCCGGGCAGGATCGCGGTGGCCGGCGTCTTGATGGTCTTGCTGCCCAGGAAGTCGGTGACGCCCGAGTCCTCGGAATTGGTGCGGCTGCGCTGGGTCTCGTTGGCGATATTGGCCTTGTCGGTGATGTTGACGGTGATGGTGAGGATGTCGCCGACCTGATGCGCGCGCTGATCCTTGAAGAAGGCGCGCGAACCGTTTCGCCACAACGAATTCGGATTATAGGACGCGGGCTGCGCGGCCGGCATCGGCATCTGCACCGGTTTGTAGCCAGGCTGCGCGGTTGGATTGTCGACAGCGGACAGCGCCGGTGGCGAGCCGATGTTCTTGAGCCGGTCGATCGCGGCGCAACCGCTGAGCAGAGATCCCGCCATCGTCGCGAGAATCATGGAGCGCATCACGGGGTGAACTATCATCGACGTTGCTTTCACAAAGGGCGCGAATGCGCGGGTGTCTGGCGATCGAAACGCGGCCGTGCGTCAGCGCGTATTCGCATATTGTGTGGTGCCGTTCTGGCTCGGAGGGAGATTGGCGGCGAGCCGCGGCCCGGTCGAAGGCACGGCGACGCGGCCCGCCCCGACAATGATGCCTTGGATAGTGCGCTTCGTCTGCTCGTTGAGCACGGATATGGTGTCGCCTTCGGCACCGCCATCCAAGGCTTTGCCGCGCACGGTGAGCTTGATCCCGGGGACTTCGAACGCCAGCGTCACGGCGTCGTTGCGCTGGATCACCTCGGGCTTCATCAGCTCGGCATTGCGCAGCAGATGGCCCGCCTGCAAGGCCGTGCGGGCGGCGAGCCCGATCGCTTGTGTGCGGTCGATGATGGTGTCGCGGGTCATTTCGGTGCGCGGACGGCGATCGATCATCACGTCGGACTCTTTGATCACGGTGCCGCGTTCGATCGCCCGCGCCAAGGTCACGGCTTCGACAGTCGCGAGCGCGCGGCCGGAGATGCGCAGCGTGCCGCGCGAGGTCGTACCGACCGGCAGATCGAGCGTCGCGTCGAAGGTGCCGCGGCGTGCGTTGTAGTCGATCTGGGCGATGCGTGGATCGCCCTTCGCGGATGGATCAACGAACATGGAGCGGACTTCGCGATCGAAGGTGACGGTGATGTCCTTGGTCGGGCCGAGATCGTATTGCTGCGACAGCGCCTGCGTCACCAGAGCCTCGATGTCCTTGGCCGGGATGCTGCGCGCGGCGCGCGTGACCTTGACTTCGCTCAGGCCGTTGGTGTCGAGGCCATAAAGAGCATGAGCGCGCACCGCGGTGGCGACATCGTCGGCGGATACCGTCCCGGTGAAGCCGAGATCGGGCGCGCGGAAGATCGGCACCTTGGCGATGATGCCGGCATTGTCGATGAGATCGCCGACGCGGACGATGTCGCTGGTGACGACGGCTTCGGCCCGCAGCACGGGATGCGGCGTGTCTTGTGACGTCTCTTGCGCGACGGCCGGGGCGGTGAGCGCGACCAGGGCGGCGAAGGCGGCGAGCGAGATGCGGATCATGGGTCAGCCTCAGCGGCTCAGTTGGGAGGTGGTCTGCAACATCTGGTCGGCGGCGGTAATCACCTTGCCGTTCATCTCGTAAGCGCGCTGCGCCGCGATGAGGTTGGTGATCTCCGAGACCGAGTCGACATTCGACTGTTCGAGATTCTGATTCATCACGTCGCCGGCGCCATCGGTGCTGCCGGTGCCGTCCTGCGGCGGGCCGGAGGCGGGCGTCTCCGTGTAGAGGTTGTCGCCGACCGGCAAGAGCCCGGTCTGGTTGATGAAGCGCGTGATCGTGAGCTGACCTAGCACCGTGGGGGTCGTGGTGCCTTGCGGGATCACCGACACCTGGCCCTGCGTATTGACTGTGAAACCCGACGCATTCTGCGGCACGGTGATGGTCGGCTGCACGAGATTGCCTTGCGCGGTCACGAGGCGGCCCTGTCCGTCAGTGGTGAACGAGCCATCGCGCGTATAGGAGTAGGTGCCGTCCGGCATCAGGATCTTGAAGAATCCGTCGCCGCGAATGGCCATGTCGAACGCATTGCCGGTCGGCGCCAAAGTCCCTTGCGTCATCAGCCGCGGCGTGCCGACGGTCTTGACGCCGGAGCCGAGATCGATGCCCACGGGAAGCATGTTGCCTTGCGCGGAGCTCTGCGTACCGATGCGGGTGACGTGATCGTAGAGAAGGTCCTGGAATTCCGCGCGCTGGCGCTTGTAGCCAGTGGTCGTCATGTTCGCGAGGTTGTTGGCGATGACCTGCACATTGAGCTGCATGGCCATCATGCCGGTCGCTGCGGTGCTGAGCGCGCGCATTGGACTAGATCCTCTTCATCAATTCGGGATGTCGGCGAGCTTGTCGATCGCCTGCTGTCCCATGTCGCTCTGCTGTTGAAGGATGCCGGCGACTTGCGTGTAGCTGCGGGTGATCTCGATCATGCGCGACATCTCGACCACGCTGCGCACGTTGGATTTTTCCACCGAGCCTTGGATGATGCCGGCGTCTTGCGTGTCCAGCGGCTGCGCGCCCTGCGGCGCGGTGAAGGTGCTGCTGCCGTTCTTCTGCAGCTGCAGTGGATTGTTGAAGGTGACGACGCGGATATGCCCGCGAGCCGCGTCGACATTGGACGTGCCTTCGCGCACGCTGACGGTGCCGTCGCGGCTGATCTGCACCTGATGATCGGTCTGCTGGAAGACGATCGGTCCGTTGTCGCCGACGACCGGATAGCCTTCATTGGTGACGAGCTGGCCGGTGGCGTCGATCTGGAGCGCGCCGTTGCGCGTATAGCGCTGGCCGGCGGGCGTCTGCACGATGAGGAAGCCTTTGCCGTCGATGGCGATGTCGAGCGGATTGCCGGTGCGATCGAGCGCGCCTTGGCTCATGTCGTGCCAGACGCCGCGATCCTGCACGAAGCTCACGCGCGAGCCTTTCGGCGCCGCACGCGCATTGCTCCTCAGATACTCCTCGAACAGAGAACCATCGGCCTTGTAGCCGGTGGTGTTCATGTTCGCGAGATTGTTGGCCACCACGTCGAGTTCGCGGCTGAGTGCGACCTGACGCGACAGTCCGACGAGAAGCGTATTCTCCATCGGTATTCTCCCCTTCGC
>DASXOK010000529.1:0-1763 GCA_036494425.1 Pseudolabrys sp. | reverse complement strand
TCCTGCGGTGCCGGCGAAGTCATGATCGAGGTAAAGGCGGCGGGCATGAATTTCCGTGATGTGCTCAAGGCGCTCGCGCTTTATCCCGGGGACGCACCTGATGCGCGGATCTTCGGCGACGAGGTCGGCGGCATCGTCACCGCCGTGGGATTAGGTGTTACACACGTTGCGCCGGGCGATCGTGTGTTTGGCCTGGCCGTCTTCGGACTGGCAACGCGAACGGTTGCGCGAGGCAGCGACGTGCAGCGAATTCCTAAGGATCTTTCATTCGAGGAAGCCGCCACTCTACCGGTGGTGTTCATGACTTCCTGGCATGCGCTGAAGAATGTGGCGCGACTGCGCCAGGGAGAGCGGGTGCTGATTCACGCCGGTGCCGGCGGCGTCGGTATGGCTGCAATTCAGATTGCACATCATCTCGGTGCCGAAGTCATCGCCAGCGCCGGCAGTCCCGCGAAGCGCGCCTTGCTCGAAACACTCGGCGTGAAACATGTGATCGATTCCCGACGCGGCGACTTTACCGAGGCGGTGATGAAACTTACCGATCGCCGCGGAGTAGACGTGGTGCTCAACGCGCTTGCTGGCGAAGCGATTCCAATGGGTCTTTCGTGTCTGGCCGAGTTCGGTCGCTTCATCGAAATTGGGAAACGCGACATTTACCAGAATTCCCGCATCCCGCTGCGACCGTTGCGACGCAACGCATCGTTTCACGTTGTGGCGATGGATGCCGTTTTTGCCGGTGACGAATCACTCACGCGGGAAATGCTCACGGAGATCTCCAACCTCGTCGGGCAGGGCATCCTGCATCCGTTGCCATTCCGCGCATTTCCAGCGAACAACGTCGGCGCGGCCTTTCGACTCATGGCTGCCGGAAAGCACATTGGCAAAGTCGTCGTTTCGTTACCCGAAACGTTTTTGCCGCGGCGGGGCGAACCGATGGCGCCGAAATTCGAAATCAAATCGGACGGTTGCTATCTCATTACCGGCGCTTTCGGGGGCTTTGGAAAAGTCCTGGCGAACTGGCTTGTCCGCGGTGGCGCCCGGCATCTGGTGTTATCCAGTCGCAGCGGCGCTTCCACTCCGGACGCTGAGGCGTTCGTGAGCAGTCTGCGCGATCGGGGAGTTGTGGTACAGATCCTAAAAGCCGATGCCGGTTCGCCTAACGACATCGGCCGCCTGTTTACTGACATTCAACAAAACGGCCAGCCGCTGCGTGGCGTGTTCCATCTCGCCATGTTCATTGACGATGCGCCGCTGGCTGCTCTCAACCGTGAGCGAATGGCGAGCGTCCTTGGCCCGAAAGCGCTCGGTGCCTGGTTGCTTCATGAACGCACGCGCGACATGGCACTCGATTGTTTCGTCATGTTTTCGTCTGTCTCCTCGATCTTCGGCAATCCGGCTCAAGGCAATTACGCAGCAGCCAACGCCTTTCTTGATTCCCTTGCACATCACCGTCACTCGTTAGGCCTTCCCGCACTCACTCTGAACTGGGGCGTCCTTGGCGGAGAAGGTTACGTCGCGCGTAACGAACGCGTCGCCGAGTTTCTAGGGAAGCAGGGTGTCAGTGCACTATCGCCCGGTGAAGTGATCTCCATCCTCGAGTCTTCGCTCTCCGCCGGCAACACTCAGCTCGCCGCTATCCGGGTTGACTGGGCCAAATGGAAAACATTTTTCCGAGGCATGCAAGGGAACCCGCTTCTCGAGCGCATCTTCGCGTCGGTCGAAGGTCGCGAGACTAACGGCGGCACCACCGATTGGCGCAACCG
>DASXOK010000528.1:0-3399 GCA_036494425.1 Pseudolabrys sp. | reverse complement strand
CTTCTCCGCATAAGTGAACGGGTTCTGCACGCGCATGCAGCCGTGGCTGTAAGCGCGCTTGTCTTTGGCGAAGAGGTACTTGTCCGGCGTGTCGTGCTGGTAGACGAGGAACTTGTTGGGGAAGTTGAAGCGGATGCGTCCCAGCGCATTGCGCGCCCCCGGCGGCTGGTAGACGTGCAGCGTGCCGTCCGGATCCTGGCGCACCTTCAGGCCGATGCGGTCGAGCGCGTCCGGATCCTGCTGCAACGCCGGCAGATACTCCTTCTCGATGATCGAGGGGGGCACGTTCCAGGTCGGGTTCACGGTGATGAACTTCATTTCCGCGCTGATCAGCGGCGTAGCGTGGCCGGGCTTACCGGCGACGATCTTGCTGTGCCAGTAGACCTTGCCGTTGTTCCAAAGCGTCAGCGAGTAATCCGGCACGTTGACGATCACGTGCGGATTGCCGAGGTCGCGCGGCAGCCAGCGCCAGCGCTCCATGTTGACGATAATGGTATCGATCGGGTCGACCGCGTGACGCGCCTCGCGCTTCTCGCCGTTGAGCGCGCGTACCGTGACGTTGCCGACGTTGCCGTCGACATTGAGGTCGTTCGCGGTCTGGAAGGTCTTCACCGCATCGCTCACGGCTTCGTCGTAGAGCGGGTTCTGCTTATCGCCGGGCACGTCGAGGCGCTGGCGCAGGGCGATCACGCGCGGGTCCTTGACCCCCTGGTGCATGACTTTGCCTTCTGGCACGCGCACCAGGTTCGGCTTGTCCTCGGCGGGCTTGTCGGCCGTGCCGCCGGTCTTGCGCAACTCGGCGAGCTTGGCGCGCAGCGCCTTGAACTCCGACTGCGGTGGGTTGTAGGCGTCGAGCACCTTGCCGGCGTCGTCGCTCGCCGCAAGCTTGGCCAGCACGTCGGCCGCTTCCGGCGCCACCAGGTTGAACTGTATGTCGGCGCTGACGCGGGTGAAGTGGATGCGGCCGATCTGCGCCTCGCGGGCGAAGGTCAGGGCCGAGGCAGTGAGCCTAAGCTCGGCTTCCGCCAGTGCGTCGGCGGTCATGTCGGCTTTGAAGACCGGGGTCGGATAGTCGGTCGGGTCGAGGCCGACCTCATCCGCTTTGCCGAGATAGGCGATCGCCGACGTGGCGCGCGCCGTGGCGGCGCCGTTGGCGACCCAGATCGGGGCATAGTTGTGCGCGCTGTAGAACTGCTCGATGCCGGCACGATCCGCCTTACGGCCGATGCTGCGCTCGAATTGCTTGCTGCTGATCAGTTCGTGCAGCTTGTCGGCGACGGCGCTGTCCGCGACATCCGTGATGACGCTTGCCGGCGGCAGCTCAGCCGGTTTGCCGGCCGGAGCGGCAGCATTCTGGGTCGGAGCCGGCACGGCCGAATTCAGGGTCGGCAGCGGCGCTGGCGTGGTGGATGGCGCAGCGGCCGGAGCCGGGGTGCTCTGCGCCGTGTCGGCCTTCGGAGCGTCCGCCTTGGGCCCATCGGCGTTGGCCGGCGCGGAGGTCGCGGTATCGCTCTTGGCAGTATCAGCCTTGGCCGGCTCGGCTGCCGGGGTCGCGGCATTCTGCTGCGGTGTAGGCGTGGCGTCGGCGGGCGCCGGCGCGACATCCTTGGCAGTCGGCGGCGGGGGAAGAGTGGTATCCGGCACCGGTACAGCGGCGTCGATCTTCTGTTGATCCGCCTGCTGCGCCATCCCGGCGTGGCTCGACAAGACCAAAACCAGACCCAGTGCGGTGGAGGCCAGCAGACGATTGAATCGGACGCTTTTCACCTGTGCACTCCCAAGGCTGCGGGGGTCCGGGTCCCCCTACATAATAGCGGGCAACTCTATAACCGATAGTTCCGAACGAGTTACCTATTTCCCAACTATCCACGCCGGAACGAAGGCGCGGTGTGGCTATTTTGCACGTTCGCCGTTCGGTTTGCGAGTATGACCCAGAGTGCCGGAAGCCTAGTGCAACGGCCTGATGGGGCAGCAGGTTCCGGCGCGGCATTTATGCGCTCCACACGCGTTCCCCTATGACGTTTACGTGATGGGCCGATCGTCGCGGCAGAAACTATAGGCAAAACAGGGAGGCCCTCTGGCGCGGTTGGAGTTTGGACCTTGTGACCCTCTTGCGGCGTTAAACCCGCGCGCTACACTCACTGCGTAACCGCGGTACAGCGGTCGAATAGGGAAAAAGGGAAAGCGCCATGGCTTGGACCACACCGACCCTCGTCGAAATCTGCATCGGCCTCGAGATCAACGGTTATCTGCCGGCTGAATTCTGATCGGGCGTTTTCGTCCGGCGCGGCCCCTGTAAATGGGGCGCCTCACCGCCATCGTGCTTGGTGCGGCGGCTGGTGGTGGTTATCCCCAATGGAACTGCCGCTGCGCGGTGTGTGCGCTCGCGTGGAATGGTGATGCGCGTGTAAGGGTGCGTACACAGGCAGGCATCGCCGTATCTGCGGGCGATGGGCGATGGACTCTGATCAACGCATCGCCCGATCTCGGCCAGCAGATCCGCGGTGTACGTGCTTTGCAGCCGCATGACAGCTTGCGCGGCAGCCCGATCGACGCGGTCGTCCTGACGGGAGCCGAGATCGATCAGATCACCGGCCTTTTGTCATTGCGCGAGAGCACGCGATTCACGCTTTACGCCACGCCGGCCAGCCAGGCGGCGGTGGCCTCTAATGTTATGTTCGGTGCGATGACGGCGATGACGCGCCGCGCGGTCGGTCCGGGAGAGCGCTTCTCGCTCTCCGGCGGCATCGAGGCGGAATTGTTCACCGTGCCCGGCAAGCTGCCGCTTTATCTCGAAGGGGAGGACCCTGCGCTCGCGATAGAAAGCGCGTCGAATGTCGGGATTGAACTCTCGCGCGACGGGGCACGGCTGGTCTTCGTGCCTGGCGCCGCCGCGGTAACGGAGGAGATGCGCAAGCGGTTTTCCGGTGCTGGCGCCATACTGTTCGACGGTACGCTGTTTACTGATGATGAGATGCTGCGCGCCGGCACGGGCCAGAAAACCGGCCGCCGTATGGGGCACATGCCGATCGACGGTGAGGATGGGACACTGAAGGCATTGGATGGGATCGCCGCGCGGCGTATCTTTATCCATATCAACAACACCAATCCGATCCACATTGCCGGTTCGCCCGAACGCGCGAAGGCCGAGGCTGCCGGCTGGGAGATCGCCGAGGATGGAATGGAGATCGTGTTGTGATGATGTGCTTGTCCCGGACGCGGTGCAACGCGGAGCGAAGCGCAGCGGCGCGCCGCAGATCCGGGACCTTCGCGAATTCGGAGATCGTTAAGGTCCCGGGTCTGCAGCGCGTCATTTCATGCCGCGCTGCGCCCGGGACACGAGCCCAGGAGTCGCCATGAAACTCCTCACGCCTGACAAGCTCGAATGCGCGCTGCGCG
>DASXOK010000527.1:0-6911 GCA_036494425.1 Pseudolabrys sp. | reverse complement strand
GGGATAAGCGCGCGCTCACATCCCGAACTGCAAGCCGTGCGCGTTGCGCGTCTTCAAGGTGCGGTAGCGCGCCAGCGCCCACAGCGGGAAGTATTTCCGGTAGCCGTGATAGCGCAGATAGAACACGCGCGGGAATCCGCTGCCGGTGTAGCGTTCCTCGTCCCAGAAGCCGTCGCTCTTCTGCGTCTCGATGAGATAGCGCAAGCCATGCTCGACCGCCGGATGGTTCACCTCGCCGGCGGCCATCAAACCTAAAAGCGCCCACGCCGTTTGCGAGGCCGTGCTCGGACACGGCTCGTGGCCGCGATAATCGAGCTTGTAGCTCGATCCATCCTCGCCCCAGCCACCATCGGCATTCTGGATCGACATCAGCCAGGATACCGCCTTGCGGATTTCCGGCGCATCATGCGACACACCGACCGCGTTGAGCGCGCACAGTACCGACCAGGTGCCGTAGATGTAGTTGAGGCCCCAGCGTCCAAACCAGCTGCCATCCGGCATCTGCTGCTCGAGCAGATAATCGACGCCGCGCGCCAGAGCCGGGCTCTGCTCACGCGTATCGCCGAGTTGCGCCAGCATCGACACGCAGCGGGCGCCGACATCCTCGGTCGGCGGGTCCAGCAGCGCGCCATGATCGGCGAACGGAATGTTGTTGAGATAGTAATAGACGTTGTCGACATCGAAGGCCGCCCAACCGCCGTTGCGGCTTTGCATCCCCCGCACCCACTCTTCGGCGCGTTCGATTGCGTGATCGAACTCATCGCCGCCGCCGCGGCGCACGCGGTCCATCGCCATCACGATGACGGCGGTGTCGTCGAGATCGGGGTAATGCGGGTTGGCGTATTGGAATGCCCATCCGCCGGGCCGCACGTCCGGACGGCGCGCGATCCAATCGCCGCGCACGTCGAGTACCTGCTTCGGCACCATCCATTCGAGGCCCTTGTGCGCGCTGGCCACCGCCTCGTCGGTGCCGACCTCGAGCAGCGCCAGCGCGGCGAGCGCGGTATCCCAGATCGGCGAGAGGCACGGCTGGCAGTAAGCCTCGTCATCCTTCACCACCAGCAGACGCTGGACCGAGTCGCGCGCGATTGCCGCCTTCGCCTCGTTGGCGGAACCGCCGAGCGCGTCGAACATCATCACCGCATTGGCCATCGCCGGGTAGATCGCTCCGAGGCCATCCTCGCCGTTCAGCCGCTCGGTCACGAAGTCGGCGGCGCGGTTGATCGCGCGGCGGCGAAGCGATTTCGGAAACAGCTTCGTCGCTGGCCGAAGCACCGCGTCGACTACGCGGAAGAACAAGAACCAGCGCCACGCCTGATGCGGCGCCTTGGACGCCAGGCCGATGTCCTTCGGATTCTGGACGAACAACTCATCGATGGTGACGCCGCGCGGATTCTTCGCGCGCGGTTTGAGCGCTTCGAGCACGAACAGCGGCACCATCACCGTGCGCGCCCAATACGAGACCTTCGAGAGATGGAAGGGGAACCAGCGCGGCAAAAGCATCACCTCGACCGGCATGGTCGGCACGCTGGTCCAGTTCATCACTCCGTAGAGCGCGAGCAGGATACGCGTGAACACATTGCAGTTCACCGCGCCGCCGCGCGACAGAATCGCTTCGCGCGCGCGCCGCATGTGCGGGGCATCCGGCGAGTCGCCGATCATCTTGAGCGCGAAATAGGCCTTGATGCTGGCGCTCATGTCGAACTCGCCGGCATAGAACAGCGGCCAGCCGCCGTGTTCGCCCTGGATGCGGCGCAGATAGACCGCGATCTTCTGCTCCAGCATCGCGTTGGCCGGCTCGCCGCGATAGTGACGCAGCAGGACGTATTCGGCCGGAATGGTCGCATCCGCCTCGAGCTCGTAGAGCCAGTGGCCATCGGGCTGCTGATGCGCGACCAGCGTGTGGGTCGCGGCGGTCATCGCCTGCTCGACGTCGGTCTCGAGATTGGATGCGCCTATGGGACGCACATCGGCATCAAGATCGAAACTCATGCGGCGGCCCTGTTTACATTGCCACCCCCGACGAGATCGGCGGCGCGATTGCCGGAGCGCACCGCGCCCTCGATGGTCGCGGGCAGGCCGGTCGCCGTCCAATCGCCGGCCAAAACGAGATTGCGCCAATCCGTCCGCGCGCCCGGACGCTTCGCGTTTTCCTCGGGCGTCGCGGCGAACGTCGCGCGCCGCTCGCGCACGATCTGCCATGGCGGCAACTCTTCCGGCAGGCCCATGACGGCGGCCACATCGCGCCAGATCACCTGCGCCACTTCAGTGCGCGGCATCTCCAGCAAGTCGCCGGCATCGCTGACGGTGACTGCGACGCGGCCCGGCAGCGCGAAGACCCACTCCGCAGTGCCGTTGACGACGCCGATCATGCGCGGCTCGCCGGCCGGCGGATCGATGCGGTAATGCGCATTGACGATGCTGCGGAATGACGACGGCACCTGCAAGCCGGGCATGAAGGCGGCGGCGGCGTAAGACGGAACGGCGAGGATGACCGAATCGTGCTCGCCGAGAGCGATCGTCTCGGCGCCGAAATCCAGATGCGAGATGCGGCCGGCCGCGAAGCCCAAAGCGTGCAATGGCCGATGCATATTGATGACGACGCCGCGGGCTTTGAGATAAGCGACGGCCGGATCGATGAACGCCGTGCCGATGCCGTCCGGCGCAATCAGGGGACGGCAAGCCTTGCCGCCGAGCACGAGCGTTTCGCGCACAATCTGCCCCGCGAGCTTTCCGGACCCTTCCGGCGGCACGACATTGAGCGCGGCGAGAAACAGCGGTTCGAGCAGGCGGTCATAGAGCGGACCCGAGCAGGTTATCAGCTTTTCCAGCGGCTGGTCGCCGCTCGCCCACAACAACCGCGCCAGCGGCAGGTAATCGCGCGGCCGCGTCTGCGGCACGCGGCGGCTCTTGTCGAAGATCCACCACGGGATCAAGCCGTTGTTGAAGCGCACCGTCCAGCGTGCGCCGCCGGCGAGATCGATGAACTGGAATTCCGCATCGGCGGGACCTTCCAGCATCGTCTCGGCGCCGATCGTCTTGAGATAGTTGAGCGCCGCGTGATTGCCCGACAGCAGGAGATGCGTGCCGTTATCGATCACCATGCTCGTGGTGTGATCGTAATAAGAGCGGCAGCGGCCGCCGGCCTGCCCGGTCGCTTCGTGCACCACGACCGTGCGGCCGGCATCGGTCAGGCGCACGGCCGCGGCGAGACCCGCGATCCCGGCGCCAATAATATGAACGGTGCCGTCAGATGAAGGCATGACGCAACGCAATCCCTATCAGATGTGGTTTGCTGAGCGACACGCGGTTGCGCGGTAGAGCCCACCCGCGCGCCACCGTGTCCTCCAGCACTTGCCGGTAAGCCAGCCCCATGATCCTCGGCGCACGCACCACGCGGCGCGGACACCGGGCCATGACGTCGTTGGCCTTGACGAAATGCATCCGTGCCCGCTCGACGACGACATCACAGGCCACGCCGATGCGCGGGTCGGCGACGACGGCGCTCGGATCGTTGGTATCGATGCCGGCGGCGTGCAGCGCTTCGCGCGGAAGATAGAGACGGCCTATCTCTGCATCCTCGTCGATGTCGCGGAGAATGTTGGTGAGCTGCAGCGCGCGGCCAAGATGATAGGCAAGCTCAATGCCTTCATCTTCGCCGGTGCCGAAGACGCGAACCGAAAGGCGGCCGACCGCGGACGCCACGCGATCGCAGTACAGATCGAGCCGCTCGAAATCGGGAGCTCGGATATCCTCCACGGCATCCATTTCCATGCCGTCGATGACGGCGAGGAAGTCCGCCTTGCGCAGCGCAAACTGATTGATCGCACGGGCAAGGCCATCGGCGCCTTCCGGCACTTGGCCGGAATAGAGCGCGTCGATCCTGCGCCGCCAGTCGGCGAGGCCCGCGATGCGCTGCGGGCCGCTGCCGCCGCCATCAGCGATGTCGTCCACCGCGCGGCAGAAGGCATAGATCTCGAACATCGCCTCGCGCTGCGCCTGCGGGAGGATGCGCATGGCGAAATAGAACGAGCTGCCGCTTGCGCGGGTCGCAACGGATGGAGCTTTTTCCGACACACCAAGCATCCCGCCACTCACTAATTCGCGGCCGCAACAGCGGGCGCGGCGCGCATCCAAAGCTTGCGCGACAAGGCCCCTGCCGCCGCCGACGCCACAGTCAGGAGCATTCCGGTTTTGCTCAAATGCACCTTTTCGCTCAATGGATCATGTTTCCGCAGCACGCCGACCAGGCGTTCGGCAAGCTTTTGAATGGCCGCAATTTCCATGCTGAGGCGCGTGTCACTGACCATGGCCGCAAGCGGACGGCTTTGCACCAGAAGCGCGCTCGTGCCGTCGAGCAAACCGTCGAGACACCGCTTGAACGCCGGCGTGCCCTTCGGCTGATCGAGGATGTTGACCGTCAGTCCGTTCGCCGCCAGCGTGTCGAGCGGAATATAGACGCGATCGAGATCGCGATAGTCTTTGCCGCAGTCCTGAATATGGTTGATGATCTGCAAGGCTGCGCAGAGCGCATCCGAGGCCGGCCAGGTCGACTGGGATTCGCCGTGCACGTCGAGCACATAGCGCCCGACCGGCATGGCCGAGTATTGGCAGTAGCCGATGAGTTCGTCCCAATTGGCGTAACGCAGCTTGGTCACGTCCTGGCGAAACGCCTTGAGTACGTGCTGCGCGTGGACGGGTGAAAGACCATGCGTGCGCAGGACGCCACGCAAAGCGACGCTTTGCGGCTCCTTGTCGTTCTGTCCGAGGAGGCTCGCCTCGAGCCTATCGAGCCGCGTGATCTTCTCCGCCGGAGTGAGCGTGGCGTGATCGGCGATATCGTCGGCCACACGGACGAACTCATAATAAGCCAGGATCGCAGGCCGGTGGCGCGGCCGGATCAAAAAGGATGCAACGGGAAAGTTCTCGTCGCTCGAGCCCTTCCCGGAGCGAAGCTCTGCACTGGCGCTCATCGCAGGCTCGGCGCGTTCACGTCGACGCGCCCCTTCCATTGGCCCCCGCGCCGCCGCGCATGCTGATAGGCGGAATCGAGTGTGTAGGCGCCATAAACAGCAGCAATGACTGGCAGCGCAAGGCCCCATAACGGCGACATGCGATAGAAGCGCAACGTGGGCGCCATCGACACGGCCACACCCAGATACGCGGCGAGCCCGAGGTAGCGCGGCGAGCCTTCGGTGAAAATCGCCAGCAGCGGCGGCGCCAGGAACGTCAGCGCCAGGCCGGCGATCGTCCCGGCCAGCAGCAGCGGCGAATACTGGAGCTGTGCGTAGGCCGAGCGCGAGATCATGCGCCTGACGTCGGCGAAGGTCTCGTAGGGACGAATGCTGAGCGACCGCTCGGTGAGGCCGAGCCAGATCGGGCCGCCAGCCTTCATTTTCCGTCCCAGCGCGCAGTCGTCGATCAGCGCGTTGCGCATGGTGTCGATGCCGCCGGCGGCGCGCAGGGCATCGGCCCGCACCAGCATGCAGCCGCCCGCGGCCGCCGCGGTGGCCGCCTTCGGATTGCTGACCCAGGCGAAGGGATAGAGCATCTGGAAGAAGTAGATGAAGGCCGGCACGTGAGTGCGCTCGGCCAGGCTGTCGCAGCGCAGCTTCGCCATCAGCGAGGTCAGCACGTCGCCTCCGGCCTGGGCGTGGGCCACCAGCCAGGCCACCGTATCCGGGGCGTGGGCGATGTCGGCGTCGGTCAACAGCAGGTAATCCGGCCGAAAGGCCTGCTCGGCCGCGGCGATGCCTTGTTTCATGGCCCATAGCTTACCGGTCCAGCCGGGAGCGAGACCACCGCTGCCGATCACCATCACGTTACGGTCCGGACGCTTGGCCGCGGCCTCGTGGGCCGCGGGGGCGGTCCCGTCGCTGCTGTCGTCATCCACGACGACGATGCCGAGCGGACCCGGATAATCCTGGCGGATGAGCGAACCAACGCTCTCGCCGATGACCGCGGCCTCGTCCCGGGCGGGAATGACGACTGCGACAGAGGGCCACACAGCCGGCGCCGGCGGAACGGCCGTATCGACGACCGGATTCATCCAATAACGCCCGCGCCAGCACAGGAGATAGATCCACACAATGGCGCACAACGCGGCCAGGGTACCGGTCAACATCGCGGGCAGGTGTCCGAGCGGCAAAACGGGTTTTCCTATAATGCCTAGGCCCCGGAAAGGTTCAATGTTGGAACCCGTCGGGGCTGATCAGAAACTCGCATCAATCTGGGGGCGATAGACCAGAATTTCCATACAGATCAAGGGCAAGGCTCGCCCTCTCCATATGCTTGGCCGAGGGGAGACCAGCGCGCGCGCATAATCCTTGCGTCCCCGACCGTTGCCTGCGCCAGGCCGCCGCCCGCATATTCTCTAAGTAAACACAGCTTAATTATTAGGCACAAATCTATCTATTGTATGCAATAGGTATTTCGCGCCTGCGTCGGGCGAACGACCATTCCGCCTGTTAGATCAATGGCTAGGGCAATTTCGTTCGCCCCGCCCCTGTTGGCACGCGGCTTGCGGAAGACCTTTCCGGGACATTCTCGGGAGGTTGTCATGAAGCGTCGCGAATTTTTGAAATCCGTCACCGCCATCGCCGCCGGATCGGCCATGTCGGCACCGGCCGTCTGGTCCGCCAACGCGCAATCGCGCAAGGAGACCTTGCTCCTCGTCACCGAGAACGGACCGAACAACCTCGACATCCACGGCGTCGGCACGAACCGCCCCGGCTACGAAGCGTCGTGGAATTCCTACGACCGGCTCATTACGCACGAGACCAAGACGCTGCCGGACGGCACGCTCTCCTACGACCGCGACAAGTTCAAACCTGAGCTCGCCGAAGATATGAACGTCGGCGACATGTCGGTCACCTTCAAACTGAAGAAGAAGGCCAAGTTCCAGGACGGCA
>DASXOK010000526.1:0-6575 GCA_036494425.1 Pseudolabrys sp. | reverse complement strand
CTTCGATGCCGGGCACATGGCGCGGCAGGAAGATGCGGAACGAGGTCCGGCCCGGCTCTGAATCGGCATAGATGAAGCCGCCGGTCTGCTTGACGATGCCGTAGACCGTGGAAAGCCCGAGGCCGGTGCCTTTGCCGACCTCCTTGGTGGTGAAGAACGGCTCGAAGATCTTGTCGATGATCTCCGGCGGAATGCCGGTACCGGTGTCGCTCACCTCGACCATGACATAGTCGCCGGTCGGCATGCCCTTGGCGCCGAGCGTAGCGCTGTCGCTTGCTTCGACATTGGCGGTGCGAATGGTGAGCGTGCCGCCGTCCGGCATGGCATCGCGCGCATTCACCGCGAGATTGACGATCACCTGCTCGAACTGGGAAATGTCCGCCTTCACCGGCCACAGATCGCGACCGTGTACGACGCCGGCGAAGGTTACCTTCTCGCCGATCAGCCGTTTGAGCAGCATGCCGAGATCGCCGAGCACCTCGCCGAGATCGAGCACCTGCGGCCGCAAGGTCTGCTTGCGCGAGAACGCCAGAAGCTGCCGCACCAGAGCGGCGGCGCGGTTGGCGTTCTGCTTGATCTGCATGATGTCCTTGAAGGACGGGTCGGTCGGCTTGTGCGCATTGAGCAGGAAGTCGGTCGCCATCATGATGGCGGAAAGCACGTTGTTGAAATCGTGCGCGATGCCGCCGGCGAGTTGGCCGACCGATTCCATCTTCTGCTGCTGGTAGACGCGGTTCTCCAGCGTGCGCTGCGCCGTGGTCTCCAGGGCGTAGACGATTGCTGCTTCACCGTCGCGATCCTCTTCCTCCACCGACGAGACGAAGAAGCTCGCCCAGCGCTCGCCCTGCCCGGCGAGCGCGGCTTCCACAGGCGCGATGTCGCCATGGCCTTCGGCCGCCCGGCGGATCGAGGCTTCCAGAGCCGCACGGTCGCGTTCGGCCACGACCTGGAGGATCGAGCGCTCGTCGCCCCGGAGCGCGTCCTCGAAGGCCGACGCAAAGCGAGCGTTGCTGCGCGCGATACGGCCCACCTTGTCCACCGTCGCGATCGCCATCGGCGTGTTCTGGAAGAAGCGCATGAAGCGCACTTCCGCCGCCCGCTGCGGGTCGGTGCCATCGTCGCGCGCTCGGTTCAGCACCAGCGTGCGTGAGGCGCCCGCCCGCGCGTCCGCGCCATAGGCAACCTTGTGGAACAGCCGCACCGGTATCGGCTTTCCACCGCGCGTGCGCAGGTCGATGTCGAGCACTTCGGTACGGACATCGCCGGGCGCCGAGATCAGCGTCGTCAGCAGCGCGGCGCCTTCGCCGGCGACAATGTCGGTGAGCTTGAGCGACCCGGCACCGACCTGGGCGAGGTCGTGATCGAGCCAGTTCGCCAGCGTCGCGTTGAGATAGACGATATCGCCCGCGGCATCGACCGAGAAGAAACCGGCCGGCGCATGGTCGAGATAATCGATCGCGTGCTGGAGCTCCTGGAAGACGTTTTCCTGGCGCTCACGGTCGCGGGTGACATCGGCGATCGACCAGACGGTCATGCGCGCGTCGTGCTTGGTCTCGCCCAGCGGCCGCACCCGTAGCCGCAGCCAGCGCGCCGCATCCGGAGAGGCGCCGGCGAGCCGCACCTCCTCCTGCAAGCGGCGGCCTTCGCGAGCCGCTTTCAGCAGCCGGTAGATCGATTCGGAGACATCCGGATCGCCGATGAAGACCCGCTCGATCGGCCGCACGTCCTCAGGCGTAGCCGCGCCGATCAGGTCGAGATAAGGGGCATTGGCGTAGAACACGCGGCCGCCGTGGTCGGTGACGACGATGCCTTCGAAGGCATTATCGACGACCGCCTTGAGCAGCGAATCGTCCTGGCCCCGGCTCGCGAAGCGCATGATGCCGGAGGCCATGGCAAAGAGGGCAAAGACGCCGACGGTGCCCAGCACCGCCAGCAGCGTCAGGATATAGGTCTCGGAAAAGTCGCGGCCGACATAGACAAGCCCGACCGCGGCGGCGACCAAGAGCACGGCCACCGCCAGCACCAGGCCGACCGACCCCGAGCGCGGGGCGCTCTGGCTCTTGTCGTAAGCCGGCCGCCCCTGCCCGTCGCCGCGCTCCCGCTCCCGCGCTTCCCGTACCTCGCCTGCCATGACGGTTGTCGAACCTTGTCTCGCCGCGGCGCAAGCTTCTTCGCCAGTCCCTGAGTGCCTTATGGCGCCCTATCGGCGCAAGAGCCGCGACGCCGCCCTTCTGGATAAATTCCAGCCCACCCGCCGCTTACCGGGCGAGGCTCCGGCGCAGCTTCATCACGTAGCCGATCACTTCCGCCACCGCCTTGTAATGTTCCGGCGGGATGGCGTCGTCGATCTCCACCGTGGCATGCAGTGCACGCGCGAGCGGCGGATTTTCGACCACCGGAACGGAATGGGCGGCGGCGACCTCGCGGATCTTGAGGGCCAGCGCATCGACGCCCTTGGCGACGCAGATGGGCGCCTCCATGCCGCGCTCGTATTGCAGGGCAACGGCGTAGTGGGTCGGGTTGGTGATCACCACCGAGGCCTTCGGCACCGACGCCATCATGCGCTTGCGCGCTTTGCTCTGCCGCAGTTGCTTGAGCTTGCCTTTGATGGTCGGGTTGCCTTCCGTCTGCTTGTACTCCTCCTTGACCTCTTGCAGCGACATTTTGTGCTTCTGGTACCACTGCTGGTACTGGAACAGGTAATCCGCTCCGGCGACGACCGCGAGCATGGCGCAGACCGAGCCCATGAGCTTGAGCGCCAGTTCGCGGATGAACACCAGCAGCGCCGCCGGGTCCATGCGCACCACGGCGTCCATGCGATCGCGCTCCGGCCACATCAGCACGGTGAGCACAGTGCCAACGACCGCAAGCTTGACCAAGCCCTTGGCGAAGTTCGCCAGCGACTGCTTGGAGAACAGCCGCTGCAAGCCCGCCATCGGCGAGATCTTCGACAGCTTCGGCATCAAGGCTTCGTAGGACCACACCAGCCGATGCTGGACCATGTTGCCGCACAGCGCCGCCAGCACCAGCAGCAGGAACGGGATGGCGATGGCCGCGATCAGTTCGATGCCGAGCTTCTGAAACAGACCGGGCAGCGCCGGCCCGTCCATCCTGATGATCGCCGAATTGGCGATGAGCCCGCGCATCGTGGTGACGAGACCGCTGCTCATACTGCCGGAAAAGACCATCAGAACGAGGGTCGCGCCAGCCATAACGAACCAGGTATTGACCTCCTGGCTCTTGACGACATCGCCGCGCTGGTGCGCTTCGTCCAACCGTTTTTGCGACGGTTGTTCGGTTTTTTCGGTGTCCTCCTCGGCCATGGCTCGGGGCCCTCACCCAGCCTGCGACAGTTGGCCGAGCACCGTGCCGAGATAGTCGACAAAGATGCCCATCATGGTGCCCATCACCAGGATCAACAGCAGGAGACCGAGCAGAATCGAGAGCGGCAAGCCGATAAAGAACACCTGCATCTGCGGCATCAAGCGCGAAAGCACGCCGAGCCCGAGATTGAACAAAAGACCGAAGACGAGGAACGGGGCAGAAAGCTGAATGCCGATACGGAAGGCGGCGGCGATCACCTGCGTGATGTGCTGCGCCGCGTCGCCGACTAGGGGCATCTCGCCGGGTTTGAAGATGGTGTAGCTGTCGTTGATCGCCGCGATCACCAGATGGTCCATATCAGTCGCGAAGATCAGCGTGATGCCGAGCAGCGTCAGGAAATTGCCGACAATGGCGCCCTGCTCGTTCTGAGTCGGATCGACGGCCGTGACGAATCCAAGGCCGAGTTGCTGGGCGATCACCGCACCGGCGACCTGCAATGCCGAGATCGCCAGACGCCCGGTGAGGCCGAGCATGGCGCCGATGATCAGTTCCTGGAAGAGAATCGTAATCAGCGGACCGAGCGACGTAAGATCGACGGCGTAGGCGCTGCGATGCAAGGGCACCAGAATGCCGCTGAGCAGAAGCACGATGCCGAGCCGCATGCGCGCCGGCAGATTGGTCTCGCCGATGCCCGGCATCAGCATGACCATGGCGCCGACGCGGGCGAAGGTCAGCACGAAGGCGGCGGCGAGCGCAGGCAGGAAGGAGATGTCGATGTTCATGCGCCCGCTTCGTGCCCGGATGCGCGTCGCCGGACGCGCTCAGCCACTGATAATACGCGCGGCGATTCGGAGCATCTCCATGTGCAGCCGCTCGGCCATGAACGGAAGCGCGATCAATAATGAGACGAAGATCGCCAATATCTTCGGCACGAAGGCGATGGTCTGTTCCTGGATCTGCGTGAGAGCCTGCAACAGCGAAATGATAACGCCGACGACGAGGCCCACCAGCATCACCGGCGCAGCTACGATGACGAGTGTGTAGATCGCCTCGCGGGCGACATCGAGAACTTCGGGTCCGGTCATGGTGTTGAGCCTTTTTAAATGGGCATTTTCATAATGTCTTCGTAAGCCTGGATGACGCGGTCGCGCACCGCGACCACCGCGTCGATGGCGACCTGCGTCTCCGACACCGCCGTGACCACATCCACCATGTTGGCTTTGCCGTTGGCCGCCGCGCGCGTCTGCGCGTCCGACTTGCGTCCCATATCGTTGACCGCGCCGAGCGCCTCCTTGAGCACGGAGGTGAAGCTGGTCCCGCTTGGCTTGTCGGCGCCGCCGTCTTTGCCCAAGGACAGCGAGGCATCGGTCAGTCGCGCGACATTGGCATAGGCATTGGCGGCGGTGATGGGTGTGGCCATTGTTTAGCTCTTTCAGCCTTTCAGGATGTCGATGGTGCGCTGAACCATGCGCCGGGTGGCTGTGATGACGTTGATGTTGGCCTCGTAGGAGCGCTGGGCCTCGCGCATGTCCGTCATTTCAACGAGCGAATTAACGTTCGGATATTTGACGTTGCCGTTGGCATCGGCTGCCGGATGACCCGGCTCGTATTTCATGCGAAAGTCAGAGGTGTCGGTCTGCACGCGGCCGAGTTCGACTACGTTCGCGCCGAGCGCACGGTCGTATTCGGACTCGAAGGTTGGAATCTTGCGCCGGTAGGGATCGGCGCCCGGCGAGTTCGGCGTCGAATCGGCGTTGGCGATGTTCTCGGAGATGATGCGCATGCGGCCGGCCTGCGCGCGCAGGCCGTAGGCGGCGATCGACAACGTCTTCATGAAATCCATCGGTGCCCTCCTTCGCGATCAAACCCGTCAAGAATCACCGCGGCCCTCACGACTTGCCCAGCGCGGTCTTCAACAGATTGAGGCTGCGCGTGTAGAGGGCGCTCGCCGTCTGGTAATCCATCTGGTTGCCGGCGACCTTCATCATCTCTTCTTCGAGGTTCACGGCGTTGCCGGTCGGCCGCACCTCGTAGCCGGATGTCTTCACCGGTGAGTACGGCGAGTCGCCCTGATCGAGAGCGCCCATGTGGCCCGAATCGGTGCGAGCGAGCGACACCATGGAGACGCTGGCCTCCCGCACCTCTGCCGGCTCCTGGAATTTGAGCGGCGAGAGATCGCGAGCCTGGTAGCCGGGCGTGTCGGCGTTCGCCACGTTCTCGGCCAGCACGCGCTGGCGTTCCTGCGACCAGTCCAGCCGGGTTCGCAGCATCGAAAGGATCGGAATGTCGCCGATTGCCATGACGGCCAGTCCCCGTTGGCGGCCGCTTCGAAGTGGGCCGCTAGGCAGACTTTGCCGGGCGCATGGTTAATGACTGGTAAAGACGTATCGGATGGGGGGCTGCGGCTAAGGTTCTGTTTACCCTACGAACCAGCATGAATACGGTACCTCTCGCGAAAAAGGACTTTATTTGTTAAGGTCTTGTTAGTATTGCGGGCGGCAAATTGTGCCTGCGGAATTAACTATTCGGGCGAGTCCGTCCGATGAGCGGCAGCACGGACGACGGAGCGATGTAATGTTCGACACCCTCTTCGGAATGCCGTTGGCGGCACGATTCTTCATCGCCTTTCTGGTGGTGCTGGCGTTGATCGGCGTGACGGCGTGGCTGGTGCGCCGCTTCGGTGCCAATCGACTGGGCGGCGGTGCCGCACGCGGCCGTCAGCCGCGCCTGGCTGTCATCGATGCCGCGACGGTCGACGGTCGCCGCCGCCTGGTGCTGATTCGCCGCGACAACATCGAACATCTCCTGATGATCGGCGGGCCAACCGACCTGGTGGTGGAGCCGAACATCGTCCGCGGTGCCGCGCGCGAGCCGTCTCGCGGTGTCGCCCCCGAGATTCCTGCCCGTGGCGCTGCCGCCGCCGAAAATTCCTGGCCGTTGCAGCCGCTCAATGAGCCGGCGCCGGCCGTTCCGGCGCGTTCGTACCGCGCCTCTCCGACCGAAGAGCCGTGGCTCGCGCCAGAGCCCGGCGCACGCCCCCGTCCCGTCGAGAACCTGAGCCCGCTTCCGGTCGAGCCGCCGGCACGCCACGAAGCGCCGCGCCACGAAGCGCCGCGCCACGAGCCGCCGCGCGTCGAGCCGCGCGTGAGCGCTGTGGCCCCGGAGCACGGAGCCCCGCCACAGAACGATCATAACCTCGCCGAGATGGCCCAGCAGCTCGAGGCCGCGCTACGCCGCGCCCCAGCGCCGGA
>DASXOK010000525.1:0-2471 GCA_036494425.1 Pseudolabrys sp. | reverse complement strand
TCCGTATCGTCCGGCAGATCGCGCAGCTTGAGCAGCGACTGCCACATCTGCGGCGGCGTGCCTTCGATCACGCGGCCGCAGCCGATGGAGAACAGCGTGTCGCCGACGAAGGCGAGCTTGTCGGCGTGAAACCAATAGGCGATGTGGCCAAGCGTGTGGCCGGGTGTCTCAATGACATTGGCCGAGAGGTTGCCGACCTTCACCGTGTCGCCCTCGCGCACGGTCTCATCGACCGCGGGAATCTTCGCCGCTTCCGCCGCCGGAGCCACCACGCGGCATTTGTATTTCGCCTTCAGCGCCTCGATACCGTCGGTGTGGTCGGCGTGGTGATGGGTCACCAGAATGTCGGTGAGCTTCCAGCCCGTTTCCTTCAGTGCCGCCTCGATCGGAGCGGCCTCCGGCGCGTCGATGGCCGCGGTGGCCCCGCTCTGCGGATCGTGCAGCAGCACGCCGTAATTGTCGGAACGGCAGAGAAAAAGGCGGGTTTCCGCGGGCATGAGCTTGATCCTCTTCCAGAAATTGGTAACGGCGTTAACCGTAGCACGCGGATCAATGGCCGTGCAGGCCCCGATGGTCCCGCGCGGTTAGCAGTCTGCAATCCGGAATCGTGCTAATTTTTGCGGCATGACCGACGTCGTAGACCTGCGGAACTTCTACGGCCAGCGCCTTGGTGCGGTGGCGCGCCGTCTCATCGGCCGCGGCATCCGCAATCAATGGCCGGACGCGCGCGGCCAATGCCTGCTCGGCATCGGCTATGCAACGCCTTATCTCGGCCTGTTCCGCGAGGAGGCCGAGCGCTGCCTCGCCTTCATGCCTGCCGCGCAAGGTGTGATGAAATGGCCGACGACGAAGCCGGCTTTGTCCGCGCTCGTCGACGAGAACGAATTGCCTTTGCCCGATTCGACCGCCGATCGCGTCATGCTCGTACATGCGCTGGAGATGACCAACGATCCCGGCGCGATGCTGCGTGAGGTGTGGCGCGTGCTTGCTTCGGGCGGGCGCTTGCTCGCGGTGGTGCCTAACCGGCGTGGGCTCTGGGCGCGCATGGACACGACGCCGTTCGGTTACGGACGTCCTTACTCGCGCAGCCAGATCAATCAATTGTTACGCGAGACCTGGTTCACGCCGACCGGCTGGAGCGAGGCGCTTTATGTGCCGCCCATCGAGCGCGGCTGGTTTTTGCGTTCGGCCGGTGCATGGGAACGCACCGGCGCGACACTGTCGGCGCCGTTCGCCGGCGTGCATCTCGTCGAAGCGACAAAACAAGTCTATCGCGCGATCCCCGCACGGCGCGTCAAGCGCCGCCTCGTGCCGGCCTTGGAGCCGGCACTCGCGCCATCGCCCGGCGGCGCGGCGCGAACACCTATCGACTAGAATTCGTCAGCTAGAATCGCGAGCGCGATTACTCCGGCTGATCGCCGCCGTCGCCCTGCGGGGCCGTGCCCTGCGCATTGCCACCGAATTCGCCGCGCTCGCCGCGGAAGCCGCCGCGATGACGACGGCGCCGGCGATGGCCGAAGCGGTCGCCGCCGCGTTCGCCCTGCGCGTCGTGACCGTTCTGGCCGCCGCCATTCTGCTGCGGCTGCGCCTGACCGCCACCGCCGGTGATGAAGGCCGGCAGGCCCCCCATGTCCGCGCCCTCGTTGACGCTCGGCTGCGGATAAGACGGTTGCGGCTGCGGACGCATGTTCTGCTGCTGGTCGCGCGGCGGAAACGGCTGCGCATCGCGCGGGATGTAAGGCTGGGCCTGCGGCGGCTGCGGCTGTGGCACGTAGCTCGGCTCGTTCTGACCGAGGAAAGGCTGGCCGTCATCGTCGCCGTCGTCATAGCCGTCGTCGGCGGCGCCCTGCGGTCCGGGAGCGCCCGGCTGGCCCTGCTGATTGTAATAGGGATTCTGCTGGCGGAATTGTTCCTGCGCAGCAGCGATCAGTCGGAAATAATGTTCAGCGTGCTGATAGTAATTCTCGGCCGCGACCGGATCGCCTGAACTCTGCGCGTCGCGGGCGAGCTGGATGTATTTTTCCGCGATGTGCGAGGCGGTGCCTCGAATCTTCACGTCAGGACCGTTCGACTCATAGACCCGCGTCAGCGGATTCTGGCTCTTGCGGTGGTTGTTGTTGTTACGACCCCGCATGCGCTTCTGACCGTTTCTCATGATGTCCCTGTTCGCCGACCTTTCGCATCAGTGCGGCGCGAGCCGCCGTTGCCTCAATCGCAAGTCCATACAAATCTCATTGCGCGGACGGACCTGCGTCTGTGCCCACGCCAATGCCGGTGATTGTGTGCCTGTTATCGCTATAGCCGTAGCAACCCCTTGCCGCGGTCCTGCCGCAGCGTTGCCAACCCTTCGTCACGCGCACAGTCTCTAGGTGTTAGATTCCGATGCGCCTAACCGGTGAAGCATCCAGACCCGTATCTGGCGATTTCGTCTGCCGTCTTTCGGCTCAAGCCGGCCCTTCGTTATCGGCCTT
>DASXOK010000524.1:0-2205 GCA_036494425.1 Pseudolabrys sp. | reverse complement strand
CAGCGCCTCGCGCGGCCAGCCCGCCTGCATCAGCATGCGCCGCTTGAGCAGCACATAGTCCTCGCAGTCGCCTTTGCCGTCGTCGGGGTAATTCCAGCGCTCGACGACACCCCAATGATCCATATCTGTGACCGGCTGGATCGTCTCGTTCGCCCAGCTGTTGACCTTGACCATGTCAGCCCAGGCCTTCGACGTCATCACCACGTCGCGTGGCTCCGACGGCTTGGTCTCGCACTCGGGCCTGTACTCGGCGCAGAACTCGACCCAGCCGATCGGCGCACGCGTCGGTTCCCCAACCGACGCATACACCGGCCGATCGGAGAACGCGGGCGCACCGGCGCCGATCGATGCCGTCCGTTCGCCTGCGACGGCATGGCCGGTCAAGCCGGCCAGCGCCGCGGAGGCGACGAAAAGCAGGCCGCCCCCTGCTTGAAGTAGTTTGTGAAAACGCCTGCCCATGTGTTTGGCCCCATCCCGTCTTGTTGGGACCAGATTGACCACAGAGCTTTTGAAGTGCGGCTAAGTAGACCAAGTAAGTTTGAGTAGAACCAAGATCAAACACGCGACGAATACTTATAAAACTCGAGACTGATTTGATTAAAAACGTCAGCAATACGATTTGATTAAAATTGTAGACATTAAGGGCCGAAACGCAGCAATTGCGCGCTCGCCGGCATGTCGGCACTCGCAGTGTTTACGATAGGAGGAGACTGCATGGCGCCGGCATGGCTCGGCAAAGCCGGCGCGTGACGCGCGCAAGGCACGCCTGGCGCCGGCGCAATTTGATGCGTCTCGTTTACGTCTTGGAGAGGCTAGTCGCCGGTGACGTTGTCTTCGACGGAGTCGCTGTGCTGCAACCGGGTGAACTCGATCGCGAAGCCATCGTCGATATGGCGCACCACGCGGCCTTGCGTCTTGCCGACGGTGACCATGGCGCCGATCGCCGGGCGCAGGTCGGGCGCAATCGCGATCGCGGCGCCGGACTGCGACAGGTCGATCACGCGGCAGCCGACATTGGTGCCGTTCGGCATGATCAGGCGCGCCAGCGGATTGCGCGGCGTGAAACGGCCGTGGCGGCGGTCTTCCGGCAGGTTGAGGATCTGACGATTGGCCAGCCAGGTGAGCTGGGCGGCGAGCTTGTCGCGTTTGCGCGCGGTTGCCGAGATGCTCATGGCGAAGCCGTTCTCGAAGACGCGCGCGATCTTGCCCTCGAGCCGGCCAAGATGGTCCACGTAGGCAATCACGCGCTCGCCCTGATGGCCGGTCACCGGCGCGATCACGGCCATGCCGCCGGGCGACATGTCAATGACCTGGCAGGGGAATTCGCGGCGGTCGGCGAGCATGTAGCGGCCGAGGAGATTCACCTTCACGCGCTGATGGCGCCGGCGTTCGTCCGCCAGAGGCGGCGATTTTGTCTTGGACAATGGAAATGCCATTGGAGCCGGTGCTTGCGGTGTTATTGCGCTACAACCGACCCTATTGGGGTAGTGTTAACGGCTCGTTAGCCGCACCGTCATGCAAACCCCCACGCTCTCGGCTGCCAACGCAGCCGAGCGCCCATGACCCCAAAGTCGAACCGCGAAAGCGCCGTTATTTCAGCGGCGGCCCTTTCGTAGGATAGGGCGGTGTCACTGCCGCTGTCTGGAACGGATTGCCGAGCGGGACAATGATGCGGCCCCAAACCCGGGTGTCCTTCCCGCCGTAGTTCTCTTCCCAGACGTTGGTCGTCACGTAGACCTGCGTGATGACAGGGCCGAAGTTGTAGCCGATGAGACCGCCCACCGAGAGCTGTTGCTGTTTGGCATAGCCGGCAAAGGGCTCGTTCAGATCGGTCGAATAATAGCCCACCGGACCAATCTCCCATTTTCCGAACGTCTTGGTCACAGAGAAGTCGACGTTCAGGAAGTCGGGATTGACCGTCGTTGTCACACCATCGTCGAGGTGGATGCCCCAGATGACGTTCGCGGCTGCGCTCCAGCCGTCTTTCACATAGGCCAGGGCGAAGCGTTGGTTCAGCGAGGTCGAGTCGAATGCGACATCGCTCTTCACGCCGAAATAAGCGCCGAGTGCGTAGCTGAAGTTGAACCCGTTGCCGAGATCCCAAGCCAATTGACCGGCCAGGAACGGATTGTACATGCCCGAGGCATAGCCTGTATCTTGGGTGCCGACCTCCACGACAGGCGTCGCGACGAGAAATTGCAGGCG
>DASXOK010000523.1:0-2328 GCA_036494425.1 Pseudolabrys sp. | reverse complement strand
TTCGAGGAACAGGCCTCTCCATTGTTCGTGCCGCCGAAGAACGAGGTGGCGCAGCGCTGGGCCCGCAAGATCGGCGAACTCGACGGCTTCGTCTTTGTCACGGCCGAGTACAATCACGGCATCCCAGCCGTGCTCAAGAACACGCTCGACTACGCCTACGCCGAATACAATCGCAAGCCGGCGGCCTTCGTCGGCTACGGCGGTGTCGGCGGTGCGCGCGCGGTGGAGCAGTTGCGTCTCGTCCTTAGCGAGTTGGAGGTGGCTCCGCTCCGGCATGCCGTGCATGTCGGCGGCAGCGAGTTCCTCGCCATGTTCCTGCAGGGCAAGACCTTCGCCGAGTTCCCCTACCTCGACGACACCGTGAAGCCGATGCTGGACGACCTCGTGTGGTGGGCGAACGCGTTGAAGGCCGGCCGCGAGCGCAAAGCGGCTTAGGCATCCCACGCTATCTTGAACCCTGGCTCCGCTCATTCCCGCGCAAGCGGGGGTGAGCGGCCGATTCTACTGCCCCGGCGTCAGGCGCACGCTGCCGAGCGGCTTAAGTGTGTTGAGGTCGAACGAGCGCAGCTCAACGGCGCCGCCGACCTCCACCGTCAGCACGACCCGGCCCTCGCCGATCGCGGTGGAGAGCACCTTGGCGCCGGCGGGCAAGCTTGCGGTTGCCTCTGGCACCGGCGGCCCCGGTGGGACCGCCTGCGCGCTTCCCTGCGACCGAAAAACACGATAGCCGATGACCGCGAGCACCACGGCGAGCGCGATGAAGGTCGTCGCGCTGGCGATCATCATCAGCCGGCGCACTTTGGCGATGGCTTTGGCGGCCTCGGGATCGAACGGTGTTTCGTCGGACATTGAAAGAGCAGACCCAAGAGATGACGGAGAGCGCCACCGAGACAGTGACGGTCGGAGCCGAGGAGGCCGGAGGACGACTCGACCGCGTGCTGGCCGCGCGCATCCCGGCCCTGTCGCGCTCGCGCCTGAAGACGCTGATCCTCGGCGGCCAGGTAGCAGTCGCGGCGCGCACAGTCCTTGATCCGGCCGCTTCCGTCAATTCCGGCGACACGATCACCGTGACGCTGCCGCCGCCCGAGCCTGCCAAGCCCGAGGGCGAGGACATCCCGCTCGACATCGTCTACGAGGACGACGCGCTCATCGTCATCGACAAGCCGAAAAGCCTCGTCGTGCATCCGGCGGCGGGGCACGCGACCGGGACCCTGGTCAATGCCTTGATCGCGCATTGCGGCGACAGCCTCTCCGGCATCGGCGGCGTAAGACGTCCGGGCATCGTGCATCGGCTCGACAAGGACACCACAGGGGTGATGGTCGTGGCCAAGACCGACCGCGCCCACCGCGCGCTGAGCAAGCAGTTCGAGAACAAGCTGGAGGGCCCGCTCGAGCGCGGCTATCTCGCGTTCGTCTGGGGCGCGCCGGAGCGTCCACACGGCACCATCGACGCGCCGCTCGACCGCCATCCGCATGCACGCGACAAGCGCGCGGTACGCCAAGGCGGCCGCGAAGCGGTGACGCACTGGGAGCTGATCGAACGCTACATAGGCGCCGACGGCAAGGCGGTCGCGAGCCTCCTGGCCTGCACCTTGGAGACCGGGCGCACGCATCAGATCCGCGTGCATCTCGCTCACATTGGCCACCCGATCATGGGCGACGAGACCTATTCGGCCGGCTTCAAGACAAAGGCCAGCCGGCTACCGCCGGAGGCGCGCGCCGCGCTCGAATCGCTCGGCCGCCAAGCCCTGCATGCCGAGCGCCTGGCCTTCGCGCACCCGGACACCGGCGAGCTGATGGAATTCGAAGCGCCTCTGCCTGCGGACCTCGACGCCCTGCGCGCGGCGCTGTCGGCTAACACCTAAGGAATCCGCCAGGTAAGGCTCAGACAAGACGCACGTTTTAGAGCGCAGGCTGGCGTCCCTTGAAAATCGGAGGTGGCGCCCCATATACTTCAGGCATCCCCAACCATACTCATTTCTCCCTAAACACCCCGGAACGTCGGGCGCGTGCGCATGTTCTACCCCTGTAACCAGCGGGACGAGCCCGTTGGCGCAGGCGCAAGCGGCCGAAATAGATCAGTCCTTCCAGGTGGTTGGCTGGCTCTATCCGGGGTGTAAAGCAAAGCACACGGCGACGTGACTGGCGGAACTCTTCCAAACGCCAGGCGGGTCCAGTATGGTGCGGTTGCGATCACATCTCGCGGTCGCGAAATGGATGCGCCGTCGGCTCGGGGAGCGGCGGCGACAACCGCCTGCCGTTAACCCGGGGGCAACTTGTAAGGAGGGCGCTATCATGGCCCGTACCGCCGTACTTCCGGCACTCAAG
>DASXOK010000522.1:0-34586 GCA_036494425.1 Pseudolabrys sp. | reverse complement strand
CGACGGAATCGGTGTAAACAGTTCAGGACGAATTCGAGAGACCACAATGGCTCACAAAAAAGCAGGCGGATCATCCCGTAACGGCCGCGACTCCGAAGGCCGGCGGCTTGGCCTGAAGAAAGCGGGTGGCGAGATCGCCTTCGCTGGCAACATCATTTGCCGTCAGCGCGGCACGACCTGGCATGCCGGCCGTAATGTCGGCATGGGCAAGGATCACACGCTTTTCGCGCTTACCGATGGGAAGGTTCAGTTCGCTACCAAAGCCAAAGGCCGCACCTACATTTCCGTAGTACCGATGGAAGCAGCGGCCGAATAGACGGTAGACCAAAATTCGAGGTCCGCCGGTCATTCAAGTCGAACCGGCGGGGCCAAAGGGCTCTGAGAGGGGGAGACGGGTGACCGGCTCCCCCTCTTTGCATTTCCGGCGCGGTGGTCGTGCCGGCAACCTGGAGCCCGAGCCATGACGCTGCTGGAACAGATACCCTGCGAGAGCTTCCGAGAAGCGAGTATCCCCGTCCTTGAGACCAAGCGGCTTGCTCTGCGCGCGCCGCGCCTCGAGGACGCTAAAATGGTAGCAGCGCTCGCCAGCGACCGCCGCATTGCCGAGAACACCGCGCGCATTCCGCATCCGTATAAAGTGTCGGATGCCGAGGGTTTCATTACCGGCGCGAACAAGTCCGGCGGCGAAGCGGCGTTCCTCATTACGCTGCGCGATGACACGATCATTGGCGCCTGCGGGCTTTTGGACCAGGATGGCACACCGGAACTCGGCTACTGGCTGGGCGCGCCCTATTGGGGCAAAGGCTACGCCACCGAGGCCATGCACGCCGCGATCGACTATGCCTTCAGCGATCTCGGCCACGAGGCGCTGCAAGCAGGCGCGCGTGTCACCAACCCGGCCTCGCGCCGCGTGCTGGAGAAGTGCGGCTTCCAATGGACCGGTGTCGGTCTCTACCGCATCCGCGCCATCCATTCGTCGGCGCCGATCGACCGCTTCCGCCTCGAACGCCGCATCTGGTCGGCGCTCAAGGACTGGGGGCGGATGAAGAAGGTGATGTGAGGGCACCCGTTGATGGCCCTCGTGACTTGTCGTGGCCGGGCTTGTCCCGGCCACTCCGATTCATGAGGCACGGCTTTGCCCTCCTAAGCGGGATCGCCGGGACAAGCCCGGCGACGACAACTGTTATGTATTGCTCGGTTTTGCCGCCGCCCTGAACTTCACGCCGAACTCTTCCAACTCCTCTTGATTGAGATCGCTGACGGCCAGCAGGCTCAGGCCTCCCTCGGTCCAACGCAGAATATTGAAGCCCTGTACCACCTCGAGCTTCGGCGCCGGCAGCGTCAGGCCGAAGCTTTGCGACACGAACAGATTGATCACGTGCCCGCGGCGGCGATAGACAATGACCGCCACCGGCTTGCCGTCGATGTAATCGAGCCGCCCGCCGATCAGCGTAAAGCCCTTGGCCGTGAGATCGACGACCGGAGGCGCGAGGTCGATGCGCCCGTTGAACCATGGCTTGACGGTGTGCTGATCGGTCGATTGCACATCGATGAGATGATCCGCCTGCAATGAGCGCAAATGCGCCGAGACCGCCTCGCCGAGAATGAGATCGTCGCGATCCTGCCGGAGAACGACAAAGGTGACGCCGGCCGCCGCCAATCCCGAGACGGCGCCGCCGAGCACGAAGCCTTTGAGCAGAGAGCGGCGGTTCGGCGCCGCGGCCGGCACCGGCACGGCACGATCGATGCGCGCGCGCAGCGACGCCGGCGCCGCAAAGCGCAGCGCCTTAGCCGGCATCGCCGCGCGCAGATCGCGATAGGCGGTGAGCTGCGCGCCGCAGCGCGCGCATGTAATGGCATGCGTTTCCACCTCGCGCGCGTGCCCGGCATCGAGCTCGCCGTCGATCAGCGCATGCAAGAGGATTTCAGTTTCTTCGCAGGTCATGAAAGAGACCCCTTCTCCTCGGCAATCCACGCCTCGCGCAGCAGGGCCCGCGCGCGCGCCAGCCGCGACATCACTGTACCCACAGGCGTGGCGATCACCTCGGCGATCTCGCGATAGCTCAAGTCGTTGATCTCGCGCAGCACGATCACCTCGCGGAACACGTCGGGCAATTGCGCGAGCAGCCGCTGCACGGTCTCTCCATCGAAACGGCGCAGCAGCTCTGCTTCGGGTGTCCGTTGCGGCTCGTCCCAGAGGCCCTGGGTGCATTGCTCGGCCTCGTCCATGTCATCGGCCCGCACCCCGGCGGACGCGTTGCGCCGCGCATATTCGGCGCGGCAGACATTGCGTAAGATGGCCAGCAGCCACGGCTTGATCGGACCGCCGCGGAACGTGTCGAAGTGGCGGAAAGCTCGCAGATAACACTCCTGCGCGGCGTCCTCGGCGTCCGTCGGATTGCGCAGCAGATAACGCGCAAGCGTGTAGACATCGTCGAGATACGGCAGCACCGCCACGCGAAAGCGTTGCGTCTTGTCGCGATCGCCGTCCCCCTGGAACGCCATCACACCATCCGCGCATAAACACAGTTATTGCGGCGCATTGCTGCCGGTCGCGGCCTCGACAACGATTGATCCGGTCATGTGCGGATGCAAGGAGCAAAAATAGCTGTAGGTGCCCGGTGTCGTGAATGTGAACGAGAACTTGTCGTCGGTATCGAGCGCCTTCGATTTGAACGTTGGCGGACCCGCCACGACATGCGGGATGTCGTCCTCGTTCGTCCATGTCACCGTGGTGCCGGCCTTTACCGTGAGGCTTTGCGGACTGAAGGTGAAATTGTCGATCTTCACCGTCATGTCCTCGGCCTGAACCGCCACCGGCGCGGTTATCATCATGGCAGCCGCCAGCAGGCTGCACGCAAGCAGTCGCGTCATCATCATCTCCATCAGTGTGTACTTCAGGGGCTTGTTCAGCCCTGCAACGGCGTGTCGACGATGGCGAGACGCTGCTCATTCTGTTTGAAATTAACACTGGCGATGCCGAGCATCGTCCGCAGCTGCTCCGCCGGGACTTTCATCGGGCCCGGTGACGGCGCGCTGCCGGGCGCCGGCTGCGGGAAGGCCGTCGAGCGCGCGGTGTGGAAGGTGACGTTGCCCTCCACCTTCTGCATCACCTGATGGATGTGGCCGTTGAGCACGGTGACCGAGCCGAAGCGCTTGAGATAGCCAAGCGCCTGCGCGCTGTCCTGCGTGCCCCAGCCCCAATCGGGGTATACGGTCCACAACGGGATGTGCGCGAAGACCACGATCGGCTGCGACGCCGAGCGGTCTTTCACATCGTCTTCGAGCCATTCGAGCTGCTCGGCGCCAAGGTTGCCGAGGCCGCCGGCTTTGAGATCGACGACGTTGACCAGCCCGATGAAGTGAACGCCGTCGGCGTCGAAGCTGTAATAGCCGGGCCCCTTGGTGCCGCGGCCGTAGCGGTCGCGGTAGAGCTTGCCCTGCTCGTCGTCGAGAATGTCGTGCTCGCCCGGCACGTAATGCACGTCGAGCCGCGCCTGCGAGATGATGTTGTCGGCGTCGTCGAACTCCGACGGCTTCGAAAGATGTGAGATGTCGCCGGTGTGGATCATGAAGGCGGGCCTCGCCGGCAGCGCTTTCACGTGACCGATCGCCGCTTCCAACGTGCCCTTGGCATTAGGATTGGCCGGCTTGTCGAAGCCCATATGGCTGTCGCTGATCTGGAGGAAGGTGAAGCCCTTGGTTTCCTGCGCCAGCGCTCCGTCGATGAGGCCGAGCGACGCCGGAACCCCGCCGGCGACCGTCCAGAGCACCCCGGTGCCTGCCCAGGTCATGCATTCCAGTACCTTGCGACGGCTGGGGTCGTGGTCGTGCGTGGTCATGGCCGTTCTCCCTGCGGTTTTGTGCGGCTTGCAGGGACTGGATCGGCGGGGCCGGATTTTTATTCCCGGGAATCTTCCCGGGGCTGTTCCGAACACGAAGGTAGCGGTCCCCCCGCCTGCCGCGGCATAGGTTGACATTTGTATAGACAAATGCCTATTTGCCGTTACGGAGGTTAAGGCGGACGGTTTCGATTGGCATGCCGGCAACAGGCTGAAATGCCAGAAGCGCGGCCTTTCGATCGCGCAGATCGAACTTGTTGTCAGCCACGCCGAGACCCTGGTCGTCCCCGACGATAAGAACTCGGCCTTGGAATCGCGCTTCATCGCGGTCGGGCGGACACCGGAGGGCCGGTTCGCCTTCGTGGCCTTCACACCGCGCGTGCGCGAGGGACAATTGCTGGTGCGCCCGATCAGCGCGCGCTATATGCACGAAAAGGAAGTGGCCAGATATGAAAAAGAAAGTTCCGCACTTCAAAACTGATGAAGAGGCTGAGGCCTTTCTCGAACAGGATCTGACCGACTATCTGCATGCCGATAATTTCAAGCCGATGCATTTTGAGATTCGGCCGAAGGAGAAGTCGGTCAACCTGCGCATGTCGGAAGCATTGCTCGATGCTGTGCGGGAGAGCGCCAAGCGCGAGGGTGTGCCCTATCAGCGCTTCATTCGCCATGTGCTCGAACGCGCAGTGACACAGCCGCAAGTTCAACCCGGACGCAAGGCAAAGGCCGGCTGAATGAAATTCCTCGACGAAGCCAAGGTCTACATCCAATCCGGCGCGGGCGGGAACGGCTGCGTGTCGTTCCGGCGCGAGAAGTTCATCGAGTTCGGCGGTCCGAACGGCGGCGATGGCGGCCGCGGCGGCGACGTGATCGTCGAGGCCGTCAACGGTCTCAACACCCTCATCGACTACCGCTTCCAGCAGCACTTCAAGGCCGAGCGCGGCGGCAACGGCATGGGCAAGGACCGCCACGGCGCCAACGGCAAGGACAAGGTGATGAAGGTGCCGATCGGCACCCAGATCTATGAGGAGGACGGCGAGACCCTCCTTGCCGACCTCACCGAGATCGGCCAGCGTGTCGTCATCGCCAAAGGCGGCAATGGCGGCTTCGGCAACGCCTATTTCAAGTCGTCCACGAACCGTGCGCCGCGCAAGGCCAATCCCGGCCAGCCGGCGGAAGAGTTGACGATCCGCCTGCGGCTGAAGCTGATCGCCGATGCGGGCCTCGTCGGGCTGCCCAATGCGGGCAAGTCCACCTTCCTCGCCGCGGTCAGCGCCGCCAAACCGAAGATCGCCGACTACCCGTTCACCACGCTGCATCCGCAGCTCGGCGTGGTGCGCGTCGACGAGCGCGAGTTCGTGATCGCCGACCTGCCCGGCCTCATCGAGGGCGCGCACGAAGGCATCGGGCTGGGCGACCGCTTCCTCGGCCACACCGAACGCTGCCGCGTGCTCCTGCATCTCGTCGACGGCACCAGCGACGACGCCGGCCGCGACTACAAGACCGTGCGCGCCGAACTGGAGGCCTATGGCAACGGCCTTACCGACAAGCCGGAGATCGTGGCATTGTCGAAGGCCGACGCGATGACGCCGGAGCAGATCAAGTCGCAGAGTGCGAAATTGAAAAAGGCGTGCAAAAAGACGCCCCTTGTCATTTCATCGGCATCCGGCCAGGGCATCCAGGAGGTGCTGCGCGCGTTGTGGAAGGTGATCGCAGAGGCGCGCGACCACGCCGAGGAAGAAAGCACCGAAGCGGCTTGGCAGTCTTGAACTGAACCAGCTATCAGCATTGCTGTTGTTATCGCCGGGCCAGCCACGGCCGATGAAATCAATTCGTTTAAGGAGGCATCTGCATGAAAACCCGTGCCGCGGTCGCCTGGAAAGCCGGCGAACCGCTCACCATTGAGACCATTGAGATCGAAGGACCGAAGCCGGGCGAGGTGCTGGTCGAGGTGGTGGCGACGGGCGTCTGCCACACCGACGCGTTCACTCTCTCGGGCGCCGATCCGGAAGGTCTGTTTCCGGCGATCCTCGGCCATGAGGGCGCCGGCATCGTGCGCGAAGTCGGCGCCGGCGTCACCACGCTCAAGCCGGGCGACCACGTCATTCCGCTCTACACACCGGAGTGCCGGCAGTGCAAAACCTGTCTGTCGCAACGCTCGAACCTGTGCACGTCGATCCGCGCCACGCAGGGCAAGGGCCTGATGCCGGACGGCACCAGCCGCTTCCGCTGCGATGGCGATGCCGTGTTCCATTACATGGGCTGTTCGACCTTCGCCAACTTCACCGTACTGCCGGAGATCGCACTGGCGAAAGTGCGCGAGGACGCGCCCTTCGATAAAATTTGCTATATCGGCTGCGGCGTCACCACCGGCATCGGCGCGGTGATCTACACCGCGAAGGTGTGGCCCGGCGCCAATGTCGTCGTCTTCGGCCTCGGCGGTATCGGCCTCAACGTAATCCAGGCCGCCAGGATGGTGGGGGCCGATAAGATCATTGGCGTCGATCTCAATCCATCGAAGCGCGCCATGGCCGAGAAGTTCGGCATGACGCATTTCATCAATCCGGATGACGTCGGCCGTGACAAGGTCGTGCAGGCGATCGTCGATGTCACCGGCGGCGGCGCCGATTTCTCGTTCGAATGCATCGGCAACGTACACACCATGCGCCAGGCGCTCGAGTGCTGCCATCGCGGCTGGGGCGAGAGCATCATAATTGGCGTTGCGGCCTCGGGCCAGGAGATCTCGACGCGCCCGTTCCAGCTCGTCACCGGGCGCGTGTGGAAGGGGTCCGCTTTCGGCGGCGCGCGCGGCCGCACTGATGTGCCGAAGATCGTCGACTGGTACATGGAGGGCAAGATCAACATCGACGACTTGATCACCCACACCATGCCGCTCGACAAGATCAACGACGCCTTCGATTTGATGCATGAGGGCAAGTCGATCCGGAGCGTGGTGGTTTACTAAAGAAAGCGCTGCCGCGAACTCTCTTCCCCTCTCCCAGCATTTTGCATCATGCCCGGGCTTGACCCGGGCAATGACAGGCTGAGGCAAGCCGCACCCCTCCCATCGTCCCTTTTGTTCATGTAGCCTTCCCCGCAATCACGTCGCCGCGCCATCGCAGCGCGGCGCTTTTGCCAGGGAAACGCCATGAAACACCTCAAGACCATGACCGCCATCGCGATGACGCTTGCCGCTATGTCCACCGCCTTTGCCACCGACTATCCCGCACCCAAGCAGGGCGAATGGATCGCGCACGATTTCAAATTTCACACCGGCGACGTGATGCCGGCGCTGAAGCTTCACTACACCACCATCGGCGAGCCGGCCGGGGAGCCGGTGCTGGTGCTGCATGGCACCGGCGGATCGGCGGCGGCCATGCTCACGCCCGCCTTCGCGGGTGAGTTGTTCGGCGACGGCCAGCCGCTCGACGCCAGCAAATATTTCATCATCCTGCCGGACGTCATCGGCCACGGCAAAAGCAGCAAGCCGTCCGACGGACTGAAGACGAAATTTCCGCAATACGATTACGCCGATATGGTGGACGCGCAGTACCGGCTGCTGACCGAGCATCTCGGCATCAAGCACCTGCGGCTTGTCATCGGCAATTCCATGGGCGGCATGGAGACCTGGCTCTGGGGCGAGAAATACCCAAGCTTCATGGACGCACTGGTGCCGATGGCCGCGCAGCCCACGGCCATGTCGAGCCGCAACTGGATGCTGCGTCGGATGATGCTTGAGTCGATCCGCAACGATCCCGACTACGACAACGGCAACTATGCGAAGCAGCCGAACGCGCTGAAGTATGCCAGTATCTTTTTCGGCATCGCGACCGCCGGCGGCACTCTGAACTATCAGAAGCACGCGCCGACGCGCGGACTGGCCGACAAGTTGGTCGATGCGCGGCTCAAGCTGCCGGTGACCGCCGATGCCAATGATTTCCTCTGGCAGTGGGGCTCGTCGGCCGATTACGACGCCGCGCCGGACCTGTCGCGCATCGAGGCTTCGCTGCTGGCGATCAATGCCGCCGATGACGAACGCAATCCGCCGCAAACCGGTGTGATGGAGCGCGCGCTGAAAGACGTGAAGAACGGCAAGCTCTATCTCATTCCGGCGAGCGCCGAGACCAGCGGCCATCTCACCACCGGCAATGCCAAATTCTATAAGCGGCAGCTTCTGGAGTTCTTGCAGACCGCGCCGCAGCGGGGGATGTAACCGCTTCGTTGGTCGCGGCGTGCGCCGGTTACGGCCATAAGCCGCGGCGCTCGATCACGATGGCGCGGCGGCCGCCGATCGGCCCGGCGAGGTCTGCATCATAGTCGCGAACGGGATAGGGCATCCGCCGAACACCGCGCACTGCGTCGTCCAGCTCCGGATTACGCCGCGTGTCCCAACCGCGTGTCAGTCGCTCTGCTCGCGCATCGAGCCCGCGCAGGTGCACACTCGCGGTTGCCCGCTTTTGCGCCGCCGGCTTGCCGCAGACACGGCGCGGCCCGGAGAACGGCTGATAGGTGCAGTCCGAGGCGCGGAATGACGAATAGGCGCTGGCGCAGGCCTGGGCGTCGCAGCGCCCTGCGACCTGTTGCGTGACCGGCTCGGTGGCCGGCGCCGCTGCCGCCGCGGCGCCTTGTTGCGCTTCGCTGCGGTCATCGGGCGTTGCAGCGGCCATCTGCGGCGACGCCGCTTGCTGCTGTGGCTGCTGCGAGTGGCGCTGCGCCTGCTGCGGGGTGACAGCGGCCTGAACGCTTGGCTTCGTTTCCGCCGCCGGCCTGGTCTCTGCCTGCTTAGTCTGCGGTGCGGCGGCGGTATCCGCACGGTTCGCGCCAGCCGTCTCATTGCCCGGCGGATTCACGGTGCGCACGTCCTTGCTCTCACCCGGGCTGGTCGGGAAAACCGGGTTCAGCGCACGATTGTTCGCCTGCTTGTCGGCCTGTTCTTTCATCGCCTGCCGCTGGCTGAGCTTCTCAGGAGTGCTCTTCGTGACGGTCGCGACCTGTGCCGGCGGCTTCGGCGGCAATGGCGCCGTCAAGAGATCGAGGCCGAACATCGCGCTGGCGGCCGCGACGAGTAGAACGGCGAGATAGACGACAAACGACATGGTGCTACCTACCACCCGAACACGGATCAAAGAGAAACGCGGCGCAAGAACGCTTGTTCCGATTCAGGCCGGTTCCACTTTGAATATCGTTTTCAGCAAAGCGGCCAATCGTAAGGCGTCCGTTGGCGCTGCGCTTTTCTGATCGTTGTCGAAATAGACGAAAACATCGCGCCCCCGCCGGCGCCATGACGCGATAAACCGCGCCCAGTCGCGCAGCGCCCTATCGGAGTAATGATCCTTGTAGGCGCCGCCCGGCCCGTGGCCGCGCAAATACACGTGATGCGCTGTGACCTCCCAGGGCGACGGCGCTTCGTGATGATCGGAAATGCACAGCGCAATGTCATTGTCGCGCAAGAGCTCGAGGATCTCGTTGGCGTACCAACTCCGATGGCGGAATTCGAAGGCATAGCGGCGCCGTTTCGGCAGCAGCCGCAAGAAGGATCGGAGCCGATCACGATTTGCTTCGAACTGCGGCGGCAGTTGAAACAGCACCGGTCCCGCCTTCGGCCCGAGAATCTTTAGCCGCTCCTCGATCAAGGCGAGGCTATTGCGCGAGTTTTCCGAGAGACGCTTCCAGCGCGTGATGAATTTCGAAGCTTTCCAGGCGAAAATGAAATTACCCGGGGTCTGGTTGCGCCATTCGCGCACTGCCTCGAGCGATGGCGTGCGGTAGAACACGCCGTTAAGTTCAGCCGTGGCAAACTGTGTCGCGTAGTACTCGAGATGATGCTTGACCATCACCTCGCGCGGAAAAAACGGCCCGCGCCACGACGCATGGCTCCAGCCGGACGTGCCGATATGCACCGCCGCCCTCTGCGTCCGCGGCGCACGTACCGCTCTACTGCGCTTTCTTGCGCTCTTCCTCAGCAAGGGCCTTGTAGTCATAGGTCGGGTAGAACTCGGTGCGATAGCCGCCCCACGCCGTCTCTTCGATGGCGCGGTTGACGTCGCGCAGACGATTGGCCGGCATGCGCAGTGTCACCACCTGGCCGATGCCCATCATCACGTACCAGGATACGACCTCGACGCCCGGCGGCGGGAATCTGGCGAAGTAGTGCTGGCGGCGCAGTTGCGCATTGATCTCGGGAAGCGTCTTCGACTCGTCGTGACGCAGGAAGATGGTGAGCAGGAACGTGTTATCGGCCGCGGCCGGACGCGGCTCGGGCTGCTGCGCGGCGGACGGTGCGCCGACAAGCAGTCCGAGCATGGCGAGAGACAGGATCGAGTGGCGAATGGATGGAACCATGGCGAAAACGCCTTGCGTTGTTTGCGCCGTCAACGCTGGCGCCTAAAGGCCCGTTCCTCCCTTATGCGGCTCGGTGCCCGGCAGGATGCAATCGGGTTTGCCCCCTTGCTCAGGCGGAACAAAGTTGCGGCACGCGTATTCCCTCTGTGGCAACAGGGACATAAGCGATGGCTTCGAAACAGATCAATTGGCTGGAGATCCTCTCGAAGTTCGTCCAGCAGCATCCCAAGACGAGCGCTGCCGTGGCGTTCAATCTCGGCGTCATCGCCGCGGGCGCAACGAGACGCGCAACGACGCTGCGCGCGGGCGTAACTGAAATTCCAGCGAAGCTCATCGAGCTGGTGCCATCGATGAAAGACTTGAGCACCTATGTGCCCAACATCGGCACCACGAAGACGAAGTCGCGCCGCGCGTCGGCGCGAAAGACGCCCGCGCGCAAAACGACAGCGTCACGCTCGCGACGTAAGGCGGCGGGGTGACGCGCGGCGGGCGGGAAGCGAACCCAGCGTCCGTAGATCGCCGAACGCGCGTTTGAGTTGAGACGTATACTTTCAAATTTGAGACGCGCTTGTGCAACCCTGTTTGCGCGCGGGCAGCCTCCTGTCCAGTTCCACGATAACGCGCGCGCATGCATTGCAGCTCTGCGGTTAATCCGGCGCTGATCTGCCTTGAAATCGAAATTTGCGCGAAATGGCCGTATTCCGGCCCTGAAAGCGCACATCCGCTCTTTATGAGCGCAGCGGTGCTGGGGGGCGCACTCGGGGAGTTCACTGAATGCTTCTGCGCTTTTGCGCCGCGCTTTGCGGCGTCGCGACGATATTTGCCTGCGCGAATGTCGCCAAAGCTCAGGCGGGGATCGCGTCGATCTATGCCTACAAAGGAGAGAAGACAGCCGATGGGGAGCGCGCCGTGCCGAACGGCTTGACTGCCGCGCATCGCACGTTGCCGTTCGGCACGCGCGTGCGCGTGACCAACAAGCGCAACGGCCGCAGCGTCGTTGTGCGCATCAACGATCGCGGTCCCTTCATCCGCGGACGCATCATCGACCTGACACCGGCCGGCGCGCGCGCGCTCGGCTTCTCGGGACTCACACCCGTCACCGTCGAACGCACGAGCGGTTAGTCGCCCTCGTCAATGCTGTGCGCGCGGGGGCGCGCGCTCACAGCGCGCGGCTGTCGAACATCAACACATCAGCGCCCGCACCGGCGAAGTTCTGCAAATCGTTGACCGCAGCCTGGCCTTCCGGCGAGCCGAGGCCGCTCTGGATCGCCGCCAGTGAATCGAACGTCAATATCGCGACCAAATGGACGCCCGACGCGCCCGCGGGCGATGCCACGGTTGCTTGGCTGATCTCGTAGCGCTTGAGTCCCGGCATCTTCTTGGCGAGCGGCGCATGCGTTTCGACGTAATATTTGTCGAACGCGGCAGGATCCTTTGGAGTCTTGTACAGCACCACGAGTTGGGCCATTTGCGCCCCTCCTTGCGTTTGTTTCCCCTGAGTTCCGGGGCCAGATCGTAACGTCGCCCGGACGCGGAGGCCAGCGGGGGTTCATGCGTGCTCGCGCCTCGTGCCGTCGCTACCAATCGCGTGATGCTACCTCCAACGAGCAGATCGCGATCACGTCGGAGTACCAACACGGCGCAGCGGCGGAGCCTCACATCTCGCCGTTAGATAGACGCATCGCCGGTGGCTTGAAATCGATGCTCCAGCATCGGTTGAAAAGTCCGCGACAGGCAGACGACGTGAGGAATGCCCATGGACTATCTCTCGACGCTCGACGTGTCGATCTACCGTGCTCTCAACTTCTATTGCGGCTCGAGCCCCGCCCTCGATCGCGTCGTCTTGCATTTGGCCACGTTCTCGGGCGCGCTGTTCATGGGCATTTTTGGCCTGTTGTGGTTTCGCCAAGACTGCCGACAGTTTCGCCGCCGCAAAACGCTGGTCTTGCTCGTTCCGGCGGTCGCCATTGCGCTCATCATCAATCGCACAATATCGACGGTGCTGCCATTTCGATTGCGTCCGATGTACGAGCTCGGCGCCAACGTGCCCAGTCATCCCTGGATGTTCGACCTCGAGCACTGGAGCAGCTTTCCGAGCGACACGGCGACTTACCTGTTCGTCGTGACCGCTTGTCTGTGGGCGGTGTCGCGCCCCTTCGGGCTTCTCTTCGGTGTGTTCAGCACCTGCGTCGCACTCGCGCGTGTCTATTTCGGCATCCATTATCCCGGCGACATCCTTGTCGGCGCGTTGCTCGGGCTTGCGGTTGGCTACGCGTTCAACACAGAAGCCATACGGGACACGGTGGGGCGCGCATTGATGGGACTCGAAAAGCGGATGCCGCAGTATTTCTACGCCGTCCTCTTCATGGGTCTGGCGGAGGTAGCCGGAAACTTTCAGGCCACGCGCCATATCGGCATGGCGGTCGTGGGCATGTTCCGCGGCTACGGTGGTGTGTGAGACAAGATTTCAGGGAGTGGCAGCGAAGGCGACGCTCGCGGGAAGCGCGAGCGTGCGTTTGCGGAAGCGGCTTCAAAATTGGCCCGTACTTGGCTATAGTTGGGTGTCTCCCGATAGCGCGTCTTTCTGAACTGCATTTTTTTCTCGTATTCAGCGCCTTGCTTGGCGACGGCGTTCGGTTTGATATTTTTTGTGACTGTTCCCGGGCCGCCCCACCGGCCTAACCCGCGCGTTCGCAAGCCCGGGTGGCCATGATGCATACGGATGTAACGAGCGTATCCTCGACCGTGCGGCGTTATGGCTTGGCGCTTGCCATATGCTGCGCCGCCATCGCCGCTGCCTTGTTTACACTGGCGCCCGCCTCCTGCTTCCTTGTGGCGATCACTGTTGTCTGCCTTTACGCAGGGCGGTGGCCAGGCGTGCTTGCGATCGGCGTCTGCTCCCTTGCCTACGGTCTCTTGTTCTTCGCGCGCGGATGGGACGCCCCGCTCGGGGCCAACGGGCTTCTCAGATTCGCGATCTTCGTCGCGGCCGCACTTATCATCGGCCTGCTCATTCGAGAATATCAGAATGCCGACGCAATGCGCCGCGCCGAGCATGAGGCGCGCCTGATCGTGGAGAGCATGCCCGGCCTCGGATGGTCCACCGATGCCGCGGGCAACTTCAAGTACGTGAACCCGAGTGTGATGGACTATGTCGGTAAGCCCGCCGCCGAATTGGATCGCGTCAAAGGATCGAATACGTTCGGATGGATGAAGGTCGTTCATCCTGAAGACGCAGACCGCACGGTTGCCGCGTTTTTGCATTCGCTGGAAAGCGGCGAGCCGTTCGTATCCGAGCACCGGGTCCGCCACTTCGACGGCACCTACCGCTGGTTCAGCGCTTCCGCGCGCGCCTCGCGCGACCGCAACGGCCGCGTGACAGGATGGTACGGCACGACAATCGACATCGAAGACCGCAAGAGAGCCGAAGAAGCCCTGCAAAGGAACCAGCAACGGCTTCGCCTGATCATCGATACCATTCCGGCACTGGTCTGGTGCGCGACGCCGGACGGGAGACCGTCTTATCTGAACAAGCGCCTTATCGACTATGTCGGGCTGAGCCTTGACCATTTCGACGCCTCTCGCGACGGGAGACGGCGACCGCCGGCCATCGGCACGTTCATTCATCCCGACGACCTGCCGGTGGTGGAACGCATCTGGGAGCAGGCGGTGAAGACCGGCGAGCCATTCTCCGTGCGCCATCGCATTCGCCGTGCCGACGGCGTCTATCGTTGGGTCGACGGACGCGGCGAGCCGCTGCGCGGCGACGATGGCCGCGTCGTGCAATGGTACGGCGTGAATGTCGACATTGAAGACCAAACGCGCATGCAGGATGCGCTGCGCTCGACGCAAGACCGCCTGTCGCGTGCGTCGCAGACCGCGAGCCTCGCGGAAATGTCGGCCTCGATCGCGCATGAGATCAACCAGCCGCTTGCCTCGGTGGTCACCAACGGCTACGCCTGCCTGCGATGGCTGTCCGCCGAGGTGCCCAACATCGAACGTGCGCGCGATGCGGCGGAGAGGACGATCCGCGACGGCAATGCCGCCGCCGACGTCGTGAGCGGAATCCGCGCGCTGTTCAAACGCACGCCAGGGGCTGGGACGCTCCTCGACATCAATGACGTGATCGATGAAGTCTGCCAGTTGCTGAGCGATGAGGCCTCCAGGCGCAAGGCGCACATCGAGATGGACCTGGAGGCAAACCTGCCGCCGACGATGGGCGACCGGACACAGATTCAACAGGTGTTGATCAACCTGGCGCGCAACGGCCTCGATGCGATGGAGCACACGGCCGGTCCGTTCAAGGCGCTGTTTATCCGCACGCGATGCAAAGACCTGGAAACCATTCTGATCGAGGTCTGTGACCACGGTGATGGGCTTGCCGATTCGGAGAAGATCTTCGAGCCGTTCTTCACCACGAAGATGAAAGGTATGGGCATGGGGCTCGCCATCTGCCGCTCGATCGTCGAGGCGCACGAGGGCCGCCTATGGGCCGCGCAGAACGACGGCAAGGGCGCGACCTTCAGCTTCACGCTCCCTATCCGGCGCGAAGTGGCCATCCCGCCACGGCAGCACTAGGGATCCGATGGCGTCCAGCTTGCGGCGGGGATATCATAGTGACATGGACGGCATAATCTTAGCGTGGAGAAATCATCATGCGCTGGGTCCACCTCGTCGTGATCGTCGTCTTCGCAGTCGCCACCGTTATCTTCGCGATCCAACATTTCGAGATCGTCACGGTCTCGTTTCTCAGTTTCAGCTTCCGCCTGCCGCTCGCGTTCCTCGTTGTCCTCATCTACTTGCTCGGCATGGTCACCGGCGGCAGCCTTCTGGGATTGTTGCAGCGATCAATACAAGGTTCGCGGCGGCCCACACCGCAGACGGCAATCTAACCGGCTGACGAGCCTGCCGCGATCTATGCCGATCTGATGAACCCGACATCGTCGCCGATGACGGTGGTCGGCCCGATGGGAAGTATCTGCGGATTGACGATGTTGAATTTCTCGAATTCGATCTTGTCCGCCCACACCTTCCGCAAGAAGTCTTCGACGGCCTGGATCGTGAGCTGCTCGCCGGGACAACGGCGATAGCCGAACCCGAAAGGTGCAAATCCGGCGTAATCGCAGACGGGAAGCGGTTTGCTGTCGACAATTCCATAGACGGTGCCGAAGCCGCTGTTGTGCATCACGGCCTTCCTGCCATCCTTGACGTCGAATTCCGTCCTGGCAAAGGGGCACTTGGCAAAGCCGATCTGCTCACATTTCGCCTCGTCAATCTCGTGGCTCGTCGGCGCCGTCTTGTAGCGATCGGGGTCGAACTTATCCGGATTCTCCCATTGCACCGGATCGAAGCTCGTCGTCGTATGCGGGCTGACGATATAGCCATGCCGTTGGAAGGGAGGCGTTCGCGTCTCTTCCAACGCCGATATGCTCCCGCCATTCGGCGAGATGGTGCGGAACAGCTCCATCACGAAACGTTCGAGCGGCGTGAAGGCACTTCCGTCTGCACTGTCGTAGTTGCCGCTCATCGTCCGCTTGAACGCGGCCCGAACGTGGGGGTTACCCGCGTTCTTACTGAGCGTTAGCATGATGTTGTAGATCGTGTTCCCCCACTGGCTGAACGCAACGAAATTGTGGAAGCACTCGAACACGATATCCTTCTGGCTGAAGTTCTCGCCATCTCCAGCGTTCTTGATCCACCAATAGACAAAGGTCTTCTGCGGATCGGCGATTTTCCCATTTTTGAGATCGGATACTTTATCGTCGATCCACGCCTTCAAGAACTTCAGCTTCGAGCGTACGCCCATATAGTTTTCATAGACGATCTGCAGCGTCGGATCGCGATAGGCAAGAACCGTATTGAAGTTCTCGCCGATATCCCGAACTTGCTGCGGGACCGCATTGCCTTTCACGCCCAGGTGCAGATCCCAATACATATCGAAGTAGCCGTCCAGATACGGACGCATCAAAGGCTTGTTGGCGTTCGCGTCATCCAGAAGCTTGTTGAAAAGCAGCATGACCTTGTCGCGGTACATCGGCACGTAGAGATCCGGCGTCACCGCCGCCATGTAAATTCTCTTACGCTCGTTCTCCGGCCCGCGCTTCTCCAGGGCCTGAAGAAACACCGTGACGCCGCCGTCCGGATCGATCTTCCAGCTTTCGCTCAGCAGACCCCAAAGATCGCGCGGCAAAGCATTCTGTTTGGTCAGCGCGACATCGATCATCGGCAGAGACGGTCTCTCACCTTGAAAGGTGCTGACCAGGAACCAGGGCACGATGACGTTTTCCACGTACTCGGCGTCAAACTCTTTGAGGAACTGCGCGCGCAGACGCGCGACCGTTGTTTGCAGATCGGTCGGCGCCAGGGGCTGACCCGCGGCGGGCGGAGATTGCGCGTCAGCAGGTTGGGTTTGAGCGCCGACGGCCGCCGCAGCACCGGCGGCGCCGAGAATCAAGAACTCGCGACGTTCCATTTTGCGCCTCCATGACCACGCGGCAACGCGCAAAAAAAAACCGAACAGCGGTTTTCGAGGCTATGATTTCATCGAGGCAATTCATCTTACGCGTCATGTTACGCGCTATGACGGCATGGACCAACATCGCCGATCTCTTTCGTAGGCGACATTGCATACCCCGCCATTCGTGAATGCTCCGGGCCACGTTGATACCAGGGAGCGTAAACATGACAGCGTTCGATCGTCGTTCCTGCTCAGAGATATTTTGCCCGGCGCCGCCGTCGTGACCATCGCGGTCGCGACCGCCGGCTGGACCGTCACAGCAAATACCGCGAAGCGGTGCCGCTCCCCGCCCCCAAGACGAGCGCCGTGCCCGATCGATGATGCGGTCGAGCGCGTTCAGGTCCGCCGCCGCTGGGTTTGCTGGTGGAGCAGGAGCAGGCGACGCCGCGTGTGCGGCTGGCGCTGGGTGTGATCGTCCATCGGCGTACCGTGTCGCGTGGGCCGCGCGGTTCTACGGTATCTATGAACCTCGCGTTAACTCGTTATAGACCATATTGCCCGCCTTTGGCCTCGTAGCTAGGCCCGACGGGGGGTCAATCGTGTTCACACGCATCGCCGCTTCAGCCGCGATCATGGCGGCTATTCTTGCCTGTCTCACCATCTCAACGCCGGCACCGGGGCAATCCCCAAGGATCCTGAAGTTCGGATACATTCTGACTCCGGACTCGCAACTCGGCGCGGGCGCCAAGATCTTCGCGGACGAAATCGCCAAGCGAACGAACGGCCGGTATCGAATCGAGGGCTATCCAAACGCCGCTTTGGGCGGCGAAGTCGAAATGATGAAGGGCGTGCAACTGGGCACGATCGACCTCGCCTTCATCACCGGCGCGCCTCTGCCGAACTTCTTGCCAGAGGTCGGCGTCTTCAACATTCCGTTCCTTTTTCGCGATGTCGCACATGCCCATGCCGTTCTCGACGGCTCTATCGGGCAGTCTTATCTCAACAAATTCCGTGAAAAAGGATTCGTCGCTCTCGCATGGGGCGAAAACGGAATGCGTCATATCACCAACTCGAAGAGAGAAATTCACACGCCGGATGATCTCAAGGGATTGAAGCTTCGCTTGCCCCAGTCCGATGTCATGTTGGCCGGCTTCAAATCCCTTGGCGCCGATGTCAGCCAGCTTCCATTCCCGCAGCTTTACGGCGCGCTGCAATCCGGACAGTTCGACGGACAGGAAAATCCGATCGCGACCATTCAAGCGTCGAAATTCGATCGGGTGCAGAAATATTTGACCCTGACCGGCCACGTCTACGATCCCGCAATCGTCTTCATGTCGCCCGACGCGTTCGATGATCTGTCCGCGGAAGACAAGGCGAGCTTTACGGCCAGCGCGAAACTGGCCGGCGCTGCATCGCGCCGTTTCGCCGCCGCCGCGGAAGCGAAGGGCATCGACGAGCTTACGATGGCCGGAATGAAGATTGTCATCGACGTCGATCGCGGAAAATTCGCGGCTGCGATGGCATCGGCCAAACCGGAGTTTGCCAGGCGGTTCGGCACCGAGATCATCGAGAAAATCGAACAGGCCCGGTAATGTCAAAAGACATTGCAGCCTTTTTGAGGATTGCAACGCAAAAGGTCAGAGAAGCTGTCCGTCCGCGAATTTCGGTTCGGCACCGCATCTACGGCGGGTTCTGCATCATCCTGGTTCTTTTGATTGCCGTGTCGGCGATTTTTTTGCGCGGCATCGGAATAGTCAATTCCGACTCCGAGAACGTCAGAGCGAATGCGCATAAGATGTCCGTGGTCAGCGCATTCGCGGCGGGGATGGGGCAAGTCCATTCTCGCGTAACCCAATACGCTCTCTCGCAGGATGATACGGACCTGCAGGCAGCCCAGGCCGCGATCGAGCGGCTGCAACGCGCCACAGCCGAGATGGAAGAAGTCTACGGACGGGAAAACAATCGTGCTGCGCAAAGCGTCGAAACGCTGAGCGGCCTCGAAGACCGATACCGCCAAGTCTTGGCGGACACGATCGCGATCATAAATACAAGACGTTTTCATATCGTCGAATTCACCGAGAACGCGACTGAATTGGGGAATATCGTATCGGCGATCGTCGCGGTTCTCGTACGAGACCCCGGCGGCCTCAACGCGATCGAGCCGGCAACCCGGCTGATGCAGCGTTTCTACGACAGCAAGTCCACCGCCGCGCGCTTTCTCGCGACGCGAGATCCCGCCGATTCAAACCGCGCGCGTGTCGAAACCGACGCCATGTCGCGCCTGTTCGACGAGCTCAAACGGCAGAAGATCGACAACAACCGTGTCCAGCGATTTCTGAACGCGGCCGCGGAGCCGCTCGGACGCTATGTCAAGTCCATCGATGGATTGGTTTCCGACACACAGTGGTTCGCGACCTTGACGGTGGAACGCCAGGACGTCGCAGACAAGATGTCTCAAGCCGCCAGAGGCATCCACAGTGCGGCTGTCGAGACCCAAATCAAATCCGTCCGGGAGATGATCAATGCGGTCACGTCGTCGCGCCGCCTTGGCGGTCTGACGTCCGTCCTTGCGATCATCCTTGGCATCGCACTTGCGATCCTCATCGGCCGCGGCACCGCCGTCCCCATCACGCAGATCACCGAGGTTATGCGCGCGCTGGCGAATGGGACGGTCAGCATCGCCATTCCGCACGAAGGCCGCCTCGACGAATTGGGCGCAATGGCCTCCGCCGTGCGGGTCTTCCGCGATCGCACCATCGAATCCACGCACCTGACAGAAGAGCGGGAAGCCGAACGTCAGTCCAAAACGCGCCGCACGCAGGCGCTTGAGCAACTCTACACCAAGTTCGAAGCGAAAGTTGGCGCGCTTGCGTCCAGCCTTTCGGTCGCTGCAGCGGAGCTGACGCAAAGCGCCGAGTCGATGCATGGCACCACGGCGCAGACTGGCGAAAAGTCCACCGCGGTGATGACCGCCGCCGGGCAGGCGGCAGACAATGCTGAACGCGTCGCGCTCGCGACGGAAGAACTGTCGTCGTCCTTCGACGAAATCGCCCGTCGGGTCTTGCGATCCCAAGACATCGCGACGAGCGCGATGGCAGAGGCGCAGCGTACCGATCGCACGGTGCAGGCGCTCGTGCATGATGCCGAAGAGATCGGCAACATCACGCTCCTGATCCAGAACATCGCGCGTCAGACCAATCTGCTCGCCCTCAATGCGACGATCGAAGCAGCGCGTGCGGGAGAAGCCGGACGCGGATTCGCGGTCGTCGCGAACGAGGTGAAGACGCTTGCCATGCGGACGTGGCAGGCGACCGACGCCATCGGCGTGCAGATATCGCAGATTCAGGTCGGGACCGGCAACACCGTCGGCGCCATTATGGCAATGGCGACGACCATCCGCGACATGAACCAGATCGCCGCCGAAGTTGCCGCCGCGGTTGAGCAACAGCGCGCCGCGACGCACGAGATTGCCCAGAGCGTCCAATGCGCCGCCAACAGCGCGCAAGATGTCAAACACTCCATCGACGGTGTCGAGGATGCGACGGCGGCGACCGACGAGGAAGCAAATCGGGTGCTCAACGCGGCGCGTCAACTATCACAGCAAGCGGAGGACCTGCGCGCAGAAGTCAATCAGTTCATTGACGGCGTCCGCGCGGCGTAAACGCTGGCATTGGGCGCGGCATCCTGTCAGGGGCGTTAAGAGGTCGACTGTTGCGTATCGATCCAAGCCTCCCATGACTTTCGCGTCTCTCCCATGCTAAACCCCCGGCGCACTTTCAACCCCCGCCGGGACCATGCCTCGTTCTGTCTTGCCCCAGACCCCTGCCCTGTCGTCCTTTCGCCGGATCGTGGTGAAGGTCGGCTCCTCGCTGCTGGTCGATTCGGCCGCCGGCGCGCTCAAGCGAACGTGGCTCGAGAGCCTCGCCGCCGACATCGCCGCGCTGCATGCCGATGGCCGCGACATGCTGGTCGTGTCGTCCGGCTCCATCGCGCTCGGCCGTGCCGTACTCAAGCTGCCGCGCGGGCCGCTCAAGCTCGAGGAGGCACAGGCCGCCGCCGCGGTCGGGCAGATCGCGCTGGCGCGCTCGTGGTCGGAGGTGCTGAGCGCGCACTGCCTCACCGCCGGCCAGGTGCTGGTCACGCTCGGCGATACGGAAGAACGCCGCCGCTATCTCAACGCGCGCTCGACCATCGCCAAGCTCCTGGAATGGCGCAGCGTGCCGGTGATCAACGAGAACGACACCGTCGCGACGACCGAGATCCGTTACGGCGACAACGACAGGCTCGCCGCCCGCGTCGCCACCATGGCGAGCGCCGACCTTCTGGTGCTGCTGTCAGACATCGATGGGCTTTACGACAAGCCGCCCGTTGCCGGCAATGACGCCAAGCTCGTGCCAGTCGTCCCGCGCATCACGCCGGACATTGAGGCGATGGCGGGCGCGTCGGGCTCGGAGCTCTCGCGCGGCGGCATGGTGACGAAGATCGAGGCCGGCAAGATCGCCACCACCGCGGGCACGCATATGGTCATCGCCTCGGGCCACGTGGCGCATCCGCTCGAGGCCATCGCCAAGGGCGCGGCTTGCACGTGGTTCCTGACGCCGGCCAATCCGGTGACGTCGCGCAAGAAGTGGATTGCCGGCTCGCTGGAACCGCGCGGGGCGATTCACATCGATGCCGGCGCGGTGCGCGCGCTGCGTTCGGGCAAGAGCCTGCTCCCCGCCGGCGTCACCAAAGTGGACGGCGCCTTCGACCGCGGCGACGCCGTGGTGGTGCGCGGGCCGGACGGCGGCGAGATCGGCCGCGGCCTCATCGCTTATGACGCGGGCGACGCCGAGCAGATCAAGGGCCGCTCCTCGGCCGATGTGCGCGAACTTTTGGGCTACGAAGGCCGCACAGAGATGATCCACCGCGACGATCTGGTGTTGGGTGGCGAATAATCGTGTTGGCGGACGGAACCCCGATTCAACCTGGGCGTTAAGTTCGCGTGACGCCACGCGGGACTTAAATCAGAAGGCGATTGACCGATCGCCCGTCAACCCCGGCCACCGGAGGCCGGGGTTTTCGCGTCTCCGGGCCCGAGGTGGGGCGTGCCTAGTGGGTTGTGGTACGCGAACGGGTGCGGCGCCGGGCCGCCTTTGCGGCCTTTTTCGGTTCGCGCTTTTCCGTCGCCGGGTGCTGTGGGAGCGGCAGGAACGTCCCGTCTGGAAATTCTATATAGCGCGTAAAAATCTGCACTTTATCGTCGTCGCCACGCCGGCTTTCGATGACGAATTTGGTGCCGACCGGAAACCGGCTGGGGAGACGACTGGAACGGTACGCCATGACAACCTCCACGCGAATGGTCGTACCAGAAGATTGAACCAGCGCAAACGAGGCGGGAACCACTCTATTGGGCGAGCACTCGCAATTGAGAGACGTGGTAAGCCTGTCAGCCCAATGTGCAGCCTCATTGACGGGTTGCATCAGCTGGCCGGTTATCCACGTTATCCCCAGGCTCGATGCCGCCAAATGGCTGCAGGGAGCCTGCTATGCGCCTGCGATCCCCGGCCCCTGGCCACCTCGCGGCGGCAACACCGACGTGATAGGTAAGCAAAGTTAAAGGGCTGACGGACCTCCACTATGACCGCGCCACTGAAGAGCATCGAGAGTACGGGCGATATCGCCGCCGCCATGGCCGAGATCGGGCGGAAGGCCGGCGCCGCCGCGCGCGTGCTCGCACTTGCATCCACAGCGCAAAAGGATGACGCGCTCGCGCGCATGGCCGCGGCCATTCGGGCGCAGAAGGACCGGATTCTGGCGGCGAACGCCGAGGACGTCGCCGAAGCGCGGGCGGCGGGCGTAACCGGCTCCTTCCTCGACCGGCTGGCCCTGACTGAGGCGCGGGTCGAAGGCATCGCCGCCGGGATCGAGGCGATCCGGGCGATCAAGGACCCCGTCGGCGCCGTCACCAAGGCCTGGACCCGGCCGAACGGCATGCGCATCGAGCGCGTGCGCGTCCCCCTCGGCGTCATCGGCATCATTTACGAGAGCCGGCCTAACGTCACCGCGGACGCCGGCGCACTGTGCCTGAAGTCGGGCAATGCCGCGATCCTGCGCGGCGGCTCCGACTCGACCCGCTCCAGCCGCGCCATCGTCGCGGCCATGGAGCAGGCGCTTGGCGAGGCCGGGTTGCCTACGGCCGCGATCCAACTGGTCCCGACCCGCGACCGCAGCGCGGTCGGCCTGATGCTCGGCGGCCTGGACGGCAACATTGATGTGATCGTCCCGCGCGGCGGCAAGGGCCTCGTGGCCCGCGTGCAGGCCGAAGCCCGCGTGCCGGTATTTGCGCACCTCGAAGGCGTCTGTCATGTCTATGTCGACAAGGCAGCCTCCCTCGACATGGCCAAAACCATCGTGCTCAACGCGAAGATGCGGCGCGTCGGCGTCTGCGGCGCCGCCGAGACGCTGCTGGTCGACCGCGCCTGTGCGCCGACCCATCTCAAGCCCCTCGTCGACATGCTGCTCGACGCCGGCTGCGAAATCCGCGGCGACAAGGCGGTCCAGGCGGCCGACAGCCGCGTGAAGCCGGCGGCCGAGGACGACTGGGGCACCGAGTTTCTCGACGCCATCATCGCCGCCAAAGTCGTGGACGGCGTCGACGGCGCCATCGCCCATATCGAGCGTTTCGGCTCGCACCACACCGACGCCATCATCACCGATGACGCGGCCACGGCGGAGAAATTCCTGCGCGAGGTCGATTCGGCCATCGTCCTGCACAATGCCTCGACCCAGTTCGCCGACGGCGGCGAGTTCGGCTTCGGCGCCGAGATCGGCATTGCCACCGGGCGCCTGCACGCGCGCGGGCCGGTCGGCGCGGAGCAACTCACCACGTTCAAATACCGCATTCGCGGAAGCGGTCAGACCCGGCCGTGAACCCGCAAGAGCTCGCCCGCACCGAGCGCGTGGTGCCTCCGCACGCGCCCGGAATGAGGATCGGCCTGTTCGGCGGGACGTTCGATCCGCCGCACGAGGCGCATCGTGCCGCCAGCATGCTGGCGCTCAAGCGGCTCAAGCTCGACCGCGTCTGGTGGCTCGTCACGCCGGGAAATCCGCTCAAGAACACCAGAGGACTTGCGCCGCTGAACGAGCGCATCGCCGCCGCCCGCGCGCTCACCCGTCATCCGCGGATCGACGTCACCGGGCTCGAGGCTGTCATCAAGACGCGATACACCTATGACACCATCTCCTGGCTGCTCGCCCGATGTCCTGGCGTGCATTTCGTCTGGATCATGGGCGCGGACAATCTGCGCAGCTTTCATCGCTGGCAGAAGTGGCGTGAGATCGCGAAGCTGGTGCCCATCGTGGTGATCGATCGTCTGGGACCGAGCCTATATGCAGGCGCCAGCCCCGCCGGGCAGGCGTTCCGTTCCGCGCGCATTCCTGAGAACGAAGCCGCGAGCCTACCGGGACGCCATCCCCCGGCCTGGGCCTTTGTGCACGGTCTCAAGTCGCCTTTGTCGTCCACCGCCCTACGCGCCTTGCGCGACACCAAGGACGCGGAGGAAACCTACGACGAGGAACCGAGAATGGCCGCCCAGGGTGGCAAGAAGGCTGGGAAGTAGTTATGTTTTAGTTGAGTCCCCGGTCTGTCGCCGGGTCCGAGTGCGATCAACAGGACCAACAGAAAGGATCAGGACCCCTGCCCACACCTGCACTCTCTCGGGCGCAGCCTATGCCCGAAACCGTCTCTTCCCGCCCTGGTGCGAACGAGACACTCCGCACCGTCCTCGCGTGCCTGGAAGACAGTAAAGCCGAGGACGCCGTAACCATCGATCTCACCACCAAATCCTCGATCGGCGACTACATGGTCGTGGCGACTGGCCGCTCCCAGCGTCATGTCGCGTCGATTGCCGATCGCGTGGTCAAGGATCTCCACCAGGCCGGCAAATCCGGCGTCCGCGTCGAAGGCATGCGGCAGGGCGACTGGGTGCTGATCGACGGCGGCGATATCATCGTCCACGTCTTCCGGCCGGAAATCCGCGCCTTCTACAATCTCGAAAAGATGTGGTCGGCCGGCACAGCGGACGAAAAGCGTCCAAGCTGATACAGTTACCGGCACGATGCGTATTGTCGTTGCCGCCGTCGGACGCCTCAAGCAGGGTCCGGAAACCGAACTGTCCGAGCGCTATCGCAAGCGCGCGGCGCAGACTGGCCGTAGCCTCGGTCTGCGCGACATCGAAGTCGTCGAAATCCGTGAAAGCCGCGCCGAGGATCCGGGCAAGCGCATGCTCGAGGAATCGATCGCGCTCGCCAACATCATCCCGCAAGGCGCCGCGGTCGTGCTGCTCGACGGACGCGGCGACAATCTCGACAGCAACACTTTGGCCGCCCAGATCAGCCAATGGCGCGGCGACGACAAGCCCGCCGTGGTGTTCGTGATCGGCGGCGCCGACGGACTGAGCCCGAGCCTGCGCGACAAGGCCACGCTGCGGATGGCCTTCGGCGCCACCACCTGGCCGCATCAGCTCGTGCGCATCATGCTGCTGGAACAGCTTTACCGGGCGACCACGATCCTCACCGGCCACCCGTATCACCGGGCGTAATGGACGAGTCCGGGCTCTTTTGGCGCCAACACGGGTCCAGATGGCTTCCCGCTTGATCATGCGAATTTAATACGCAGGTCCCAGATTTGGACTTAATCCGGGCGCATGGACTTCGCCCGTAAATACCTTGCGCTCTGAGGCCTTTGGCTTAACTTGCCCCCGATGATTTTCCTTGGCGGTTCCCGCCGTCTCGATCCGCGCTCCGCGCTTGCCGCGGCGCTGGGGTTTGCCTTACCGGTCACGTTGCCCGCCGCCGCGAAGGCGCAGGAACGTCCGGCGTTTCTGCTCGCACAGAACGGCACTTCGAAAGACGACAGGGCGCAGAAGCTCGACACGATCAAGCAGCGCGAGCAGGAATTGCAGGCGGCGCGCGACGCGCAGAGCAAGTCGGCCGACAATGAAGCCTCGCTCAAGCGCGAGATCGAAGAGATCGGCGCCGATCGCGGCAAGCTCAACCAGGCCCTGATCGATACCGCCGGCGGGTTGCGCGACGTCGAAGCCAAGATTGCCGCTACCGAAGACCGGCTCAAACCGCTCGACCAGAATGAACGCAACATCCGTAAGTCGCTCGACGGCCGCCGCGCGGTGATCGGCGAAGTGCTCGCGGCGCTCCAGCGCATCGGCCATCGTCCGCCGCCCGCGCTGATCTCAAGCCCGGAAGATGCGCTGCAAGCCGTGCGCACGGCCATGGTGCTTGGCGCGGTGCTGCCGGAAATGCGCCAGGCGGTGGCGGCGCTCGCCAGCGACCTCACCGGGCTGGTCGCGGTGCGCAAGCAGATCGCCGCCGAGCGCGAAAGGCTCAATGCCGAAGTCGCCTCGCTGACCGCGGAACAGACGCGCATGACGGCGCTGGTCGACCAACGGCAGAAACAACAGGCCGAACGCGAGAAGGCGCTCCAGGCCGAGCAGGGCCGGGCCGTGGACCTCGCCCATCAGGTCGACAATCTCCAAGATTTGATCGCCAAGCTCGAACAGAGCCTCGACCCTGCCACCAAGGCGGCACGCGAGGCTCCGCCCCCTGATTCCCGCACCGCCCTCGCCGCGCTCAACGATCCGGGCCGCCTGGCGCCGGCCGTAAAGTTCGCCTCATTACGCGGGCACATCCCGATCCCGGTGAATGGCGTCAAATTGAAGGAATTCGGGGCGCCTGATGGTATCGGCGGAGTGGAAAAGGGGACGTCGCTGGCCACCCGCGCCGGCGCCCAGGTCACCGCGCCAGCCGACGGCTGGGTGGTTTACGCCGGGCCGTTCCGTTCCTACGGCCAACTCTTGATCCTCAATGTCGGCGGCGGGTATCATGTCTTGCTCGCTGGGATGGATCGGATATCAGTTGATCTGGGACAGTTTGTGCTGACAGGAGAGCCCGTTGCGGTGATGGGAAACACCTCCCACATCGCTGCTGTTCTCGCGGCCGGCTCGAGTCAACCGGTGCTCTATATTGAGTTTCGAAAGGACGGGACACCCGTCGATCCAGGCCCATGGTGGGCGGCTGGCGAAGGCGAAAAGGTTCGCGGATGATGCGCAAGACCTCACTCATTCTCCTCGGCGCGGCTGGCGGAGCGGCAATGACGCTGCTTGCGGTTCAGCCGAACCTCCTCTTTGTCGGCTCTCACGCGCAAGCGGCTGTCGCGGACACCTATCGGCAGCTCAATTTGTTCGGTGACGTCTTCGAGCGCGTGCGCGCCGACTACGTCGAGAAGCCGGACGACGGCAAGCTGGTCGAAAGCGCGATCAACGGCATGCTCGCGGGTCTCGATCCGCATTCGAGCTACATGGACGCCAAGAGCTTCCGCGACATGCAGGTGCAGACGCGCGGCGAGTTCGGCGGCCTCGGCATCGAAGTCACGATGGAAGACGGGCTGATCAAGGTCGTCGCGCCGATCGATGACACGCCTGCGTCCAAGGCCGGCGTGATGGCCAACGACATCATCACCAAGCTCGACGACGATCAGGTACAGGGCCTCACCCTGAACCAGGCCGTCGAGAAAATGCGCGGCCCGGTGAACACCAAGATCAAGCTCACCATCATGCGCAAGGGCCAGGACAAGCCGGTCGAATTGTCGCTCACCCGCGACGTCATCCGCGTCCGCTCGGTGCGCTCGCAAGTCGAGGGCGACGACGTCGGCTACATCCGCCTGACGCAGTTCAACGAGCAGACGACCGACGGCCTGAAGAAAGCGATCTCCGACATCAGCGCCAAAGTGAGCAAGGACAAGCTCAAGGGCTACGTCCTCGACCTGCGCAACAATCCAGGCGGCCTGCTCGATCAGGCGATCTCGGTGTCCGATGCGTTCCTGCAAAAGGGTGAGATCGTCTCCACCCGCGGTCGCAACGCCGAGGAGACGCAGCGCTTCAACGCCCGCGCGGGCGACCTCACCGACAGCAAGCCGCTGATCGTGCTGGTCAACGGTGGCTCGGCTTCGGCCTCGGAAATCGTCGCCGGCGCCTTGCAGGACCACAAGCGGGCGACCGTCGTCGGCACCCGTTCGTTCGGCAAGGGCTCGGTACAGACCATCATCCCGCTCGGCTCCGGCAACGGCGCGCTGCGGCTGACCACGGCGCGCTACTTCACCCCGTCGGGCCGTTCGATCCAGGCCAAGGGCATCACGCCCGACATCGAGGTCCTGCAGGACGTACCGGACGACCTCAAGTCGAAGACCGACACGAGGGGCGAAGCCTCACTGCGTGGCCACCTCAAGGGCGACACAGGCAAGGAAGAGACCGGTTCGCAGTCCTATGTTCCGCCGGATCCGAAGGACGACAAGGCGCTGCACATGGCGGAAGACTTGCTGCGCGGCACGCAGGTGAACTCGGCCTTCCCGCCGAACGCCAAGACACCGATTCCGAACTAAGCTTCACCGAGATCACGACGACCTCAGGGGCGGCCGAAGGGCCGCCCCTTTCGTTTACAGCGAGCGCTCCGCCGTCCGACGAGAAACCGCGCCAGGCATGCGTACAAACTGCGCGTGCTAGAATGAGTGGATGATTCGCGGGGAATTGGGCCGTGGCACCGGATGATTTGAACGCGCCGCTCGGCCAGACCAAACGCAAGACACTGCCGAAGCTGCCAGTCGCCGGGCCGCAAATACTGGCCGGCGTGCTGGCGCTGTCCGGCGTTGTCGTCGTCGGCTGGGCCGCCTTCGTCAACGATCCGCTCGGCGGCGAGCCGGTGGCTGTCGTGGCGACCAATCCGCTGGCCGCCGTTCAAGCGAACCAAAACGGCGACAGCGACGGCGAGCACCACGACCGTTACGACGGACCGGTCGTAGTCAAAACGCCGGACAGCGCGTCCGCTTCATCGAGCACAGCGAAGACGGATACGCCACCGGCGGGAAGCCAGACCGTCACCATCATCGACGGCTCCAGCGGCGCGCGCCGTGACGTGATCATTCCCGGCAAGGATGGCGGCGGCGCTGCCGCCAAAGCCGCGGTCGACAAAGGCCTGCTCGAGCAAAGCCGGCACGGCATGATCCCGAAGATCGGGGCAAACGGCGCCCGGCCGGCCGCGCTCTATGCGAAGCCGCGCGAATTGCCGCCGGATCGCAAGAACGATCCGCGGATCGCCATCGTGATCAGCGGGCTCGGCATCAGCGCCTCCGGCACGGCCGATGCGCTGCACAAGCTTCCCGCGCCGGTCACGCTCGCGCTGGCGCCTTACGGCAGCGATCTCGAAAAGCTCGCAGAACACGCGCGCGCCGAGAACCACGAGGTGCTGCTGCAGGTGCCGATGGAGCCGTTCGATTATCCCGACAATGACCCCGGCCCACAGACGCTGCTCACATCGCTCTCCGGCGAAGAGAACATCGATCGCATGCATTGGCTGATGAGCCGCTTTCGCGGCTATGTCGGGCTGGTCAGCACCATGGGATCGCGCTTCACCGCGACCGAGCAGGCGATGGCGCCGGTCATTGCCGAAACCGCCAAGCGCGGCCTGATCTACATGGACGACGGCGCCTCATCACGCAGCGTCGCGGGACAGGTCGCCGGCGGGCGCGGTCTGCCCTTCGTCAAGACCGATGTCGTGCTCGACGCTGTACCGACACCGGCCGAGATCGACCGCGCGCTCGCGCGGCTTGAGGCGATCGCGCGCAACAGTGGCAGCGCGGTCGGCCTCGCCGCCGCGCAGCCGGGAACCATCGCGCGCATCGCCGCCTGGGCCAAGAGTGTCGAAGGCCGCGGCTTCGTGTTGGTGCCGGTCACCATGATCGCGGCCAAGGCGAAGTCGTCGTGATCGACTGCACGACAAATTCGTTGTGTCATCATCCGCGAAAGCGGATGATCCAGTAATCACCGGACTTTCGGTGCTTACTGGATGCCCCGCTTGGGCGGGGCATGACACACGGAATTCAGTATGACTGCCCTTGAATCCCTCCCTTATCGCCCTTGCGCCGGCATCACGGTGCTCAATTGCGAAGGCCTCGTCTTTGTCGGCCGGCGCGCCGGCGGACCGGAGCATGTCGACCTTACACATGTATGGCAGATGCCGCAGGGCGGCATCGACGACGGCGAAGATCCTTACAAAGCAGCGCTGCGCGAGCTCTACGAAGAGACGAACATCCGCTCGGTCGAGAAGCTCGGCGAGATCGCCGATTGGCTGGCTTACGACCTCCCGCCCGAGATCGCCCGCGAGGCTTGGCGCGGCAAATATCGCGGGCAGACGCAGAAATGGTACGCGCTACGCTTCGTCGGTGAGGAGCGCGAGATCAACATCACCTCACCCGCCGGCGGACACGAACCAGAGTTTATCGACTGGCGCTGGGTGGAGATGCGCGAGCTCCCCGACCTCGTGGTGCCGTTCAAGCGGCAGACCTATGAGCGGGTGGTCGCGGAGTTTTCGAAGCTCGCGCAGTAAGATCTTCCGTCCATCCACGTCTTGCTTGCTGTAAGGCCCAAAGACGTGGATGCCCGGGTCAAGCCCGGCATGACGGTGAAAAACATCAGCGCAGGCGCAATTGCAATTACGTCAATGCATCGCCGTGCTGTCGAGGTGGCGATCGACAGACTTGAAGTTGTCGAGCCGCGTGATCAACTTGTCGAGCTCGGCGCTGGGTTCGGTCTTCGCGATACGCTGCTCGAGCTCGCCGATGCGCGCGGTGATCACGTCGCGATTCATGTCCTCGACCGAATCGGCCATGTCGGCCAGCACGGTCAGACCGTCTGCCGAGACTTCGGCGAAGCCGCCGAGCACGACGATCTTCTCCACGCCGCCTGCGCCGCGCACGGTGAGGATGCCCGGCCGCAGCGTCGTGACCATGGGCGAGTGACCCGCGAGCACGCCGAAATCGCCCTCGATGCCGGGCACATCGACTTGCTCAACGTTACCGGAGAACAGAAGCTTCTCCGGCGAGACGAGGTCGAAATGGAAAGTGGCCATGGCTGGCTCCAGATTAATTCCCTCATCCTGAGGAGGCCGCGAAGCGGCCGTCTCGAAGGATGAGGCCGAGGTCTTTCAACCCTCACCTTTCGAGACGCCGCCTTCGGCGGCTCCTCAGGGTGAGGACGTTTGAATTACGCCGCTTCCGCCGCGAGCTTCTTGCCCTTCTCGACCGCCTCTTCGATGGTGCCGACCATGTAGAAGGCGGCTTCCGGCAGGTGGTCGTACTTGCCTTCCACCAGGCCCTTGAAGCCCTTGATGGTGTCGGCGAGGTCGACGAGCTTGCCCGGCGAGCCGGTGAATACTTCGGCGACGTGGAACGGCTGCGACAGGAAGCGTTCGATCTTGCGCGCGCGCGCGACCGTCAGCTTGTCCTCTTCCGAGAGCTCGTCCATGCCCAGAATGGCGATGATGTCCTGCAACGCCTTGTAGCGCTGGAGCACCTGCTGCGTCTGACGGGCGACCGCGTAGTGCTCCTCGCCGACGACCAGCGGCGAGAGCATGCGCGAGGTCGAGTCGAGCGGGTCCACCGCCGGATAGATTCCCTTGGCGGCGATGTCGCGCGACAGCACGGTGGTCGCATCCAAGTGCGCGAACGAGGTCGCCGGCGCCGGGTCGGTCAAGTCGTCGGCCGGCACGTAAATGGCCTGCACCGAGGTGATCGAGCCCTTGGTCGTGGTGGTGATGCGCTCCTGCAGCGCGCCCATGTCGGTGGCGAGAGTCGGCTGATAACCCACGGCGCTCGGAATACGGCCGAGCAGCGCCGACACTTCCGAGCCGGCTTGCGTGAAGCGGAAGATGTTGTCGACGAAGAACAGCACGTCCTGGCCCTGATCGCGGAAATATTCCGACAGCGTGAGACCAGTCAGGCCGACGCGGGCGCGCGCGCCCGGCGGCTCGTTCATCTGGCCGAACACGAGGGCGCACTTCGACTTCACGTTCGGGTCCGGATTGTGCGGATCGGCATTGACCTTCGATTCGATGAACTCGTGATAGAGGTCGTTGCCCTCGCGCGTACGCTCGCCGACGCCGGCGAACACCGAGTAGCCGCCATGCGCCTTGGCGACGTTGTTGATCAGCTCCTGAATGAGCACGGTCTTGCCGACGCCGGCGCCGCCGAACAGGCCGATCTTGCCGCCCTTGGCGTAGGGCGCGAGCAGATCGACGACCTTGATGCCGGTGACGAGGATCTGCGCCTCGGTCGACTGGTCGGTGTAGCTCGGTGCTTCGGCGTGGATGGGACGCTTGCCTTCGAACTTCACCGGACCGGCTTCGTCGATCGGCTCGCCGATGACGTTGATGATGCGGCCGAGCAGGCCGTCGCCGACCGGCACGGCGATCGGCAGACCAGTGTCGGTGACTTCCTGGCCGCGAACCAGGCCTTCGGTCACGTCCATGGCAATGGTGCGGACGGTGTTCTCGCCGAGATGCTGGGCGACCTCGAGCACAAGGCGGTTGCCGCCGTTGGTGGTCTCGAGCGCGTTCAGAATCGCCGGCAGTTCCGCCTCGAACTGCACGTCGACGACGGCGCCGATGACCTGGGTGATCTTTCCGACTGCGTTCGCGGTTGCCATTCTCGTATCTCCTTCAAACTGCGGCGCTTACACGACGGTCAACGTCACGGGGACGTTGCCGCGCGTGGCGCGCGAATACGGACAAATCTTATGGGCGTCTTCGACCAGGGCCTGAACCTTCGCCTTGTCGGCGCCCGGCAGGGAAACCTTCAGCTCGGCCTTGAGGGCGAAGCTGATATCGTCTTTATCCATCGACACGGTGCAGGTGACGCGCGCGTCCTGGCCATCGAGGCCGTGTTTCTTGCTCAGCGCCAGGATCGCCTGGCCGAAGCAGGCCGACCAGCCGAGCGCGAAGAGCTGCTCCGGATTGTGCCCGTCGCCATTGCCGCCCAGTTCCCTTTGCAGCGCCATGGCCAGCGCGAGCCCGTTGTTCTCGAGCACAGCGCGGCCGTTGCGGCCGCCTTTGGTCGTTGCTGAGGTGGTGTAGGCCATGACGAACCCTCCTATGCTTACAGCGCCTCGGCTCCGGAGATGATCTCGATCAGCTCCTTCGTGATCATTGCCTGGCGTGTGCGGTTATAGGTCAGCGTCTGCTTGCGGATCATCTCGCCTGCGTTGCGGGTGGCGTTGTCCATCGCGCTCATCTGCGAACCGTAGAACGAGGCGGCATTCTCCAGGAGCGCGCGGAAGACCTGCACCGCCACATAACGCGGCAGCAGTTCCTCGAGGATCGTTTCCTCGTCCGGCTCGTACTCGTAAGCGGCACCATTGGTGGCGTTTGCGTCTTCCGGCGGCTCGGCCGGGATGATCTGCTGCGCGGTCGGGACCTGCTGAACCACGTTCTTGAAGCGCGAGTAGAACAGCGTGGCAACGTCGAACTGCTCGTGCGCGAACAGGTCGAGGATCTTCTTGGCGATATCTTCGGCGTTGTTGAAGCCGATCGTGCGCACGCCGCGCAGCTCGATCCGGTCGATGATGTTCTTCTCGTACAGGCGGCGGAGCTGTTCGTGGCCCTTGCGGCCCACGGTGAGGATTTTCACCTCTTTGCCCTCGGCGAGCAGCCGGTTGGCGTGCTCGCGCGCCAAGCGCACGATGGACGAGTTGAACGCGCCGGCGAGACCGCGCTCGCCGGTCGCGACGACCAGTAGGTGAACCTGATCGCGGCCGGTGCCGGCGAGCAGCTTCGGCGCACCTTCATTTGCGGCCATGCCCGCGGCTATGTTCCCCAGCACGCGATCCATGCGCTCGGCGAAAGGCCGCGCCGCCTCGGCGCCCATCTGGGCGCGCCGCAGCTTCGAGGCGGCGACCATCTGCATCGCCTTGGTGATCTTCTGCGTCGCCTTGGTCGCGGCGATGCGGACTCGCATGTCTTTGAGAGAGGCCATGTCTTCTCAATCGCCCTTAACCAACTGCTCGTCTCTATCCGTTGTCATGGCCGGGCTTGTCCCGGCCATCTCGTTAGGGAGGCACAGTGCCCGACTTATCGGGGTCGCCCGGACATTTGGCACGAAGACGGCGCTTCGCGCCTAACGCCCGGCGACGACACGTTGTTAGGCAAACGTCCTGGCGTAACCGTCGACGACTTCCTTGAGCTTCGCTTCAGTCGCCGACGAGAGGTCGCCCGACTTGCGAATGTCCTCGAGGATGTCGTTGTTCTTCGTGCGCACCAGCGACAAGAGGCCGTGCTCGAAGTCGCGCACCTTGGAGACCGGAAGCTGGTCGAGATAGCCGTTGACGCCGGCGTAGATCACCACGACCTGCTCTTCCATCTTCAGCGGCGAGAACTGCGGCTGCTTGAGGAGCTCGGTCAGGCGCGAGCCGCGCGCCAGGAGGCGCTGGGTGGTCGCGTCGAGGTCGGAGCCGAACTGAGCGAAGGCCGCCATTTCGCGGTACTGCGCCAGCTCGCCCTTGATCTTGCCGGCAACCTTTTTCATCGCCTTGGTCTGCGCCGAAGAACCCACGCGCGACACCGAAAGGCCGACGTTCACCGCCGGGCGGATGCCCTGGTAGAACAGATCGGTCTCGAGGAAGATCTGGCCGTCGGTGATCGAAATCACGTTAGTCGGGATGTAGGCCGACACGTCGTTGGCCTGCGTCTCGATGACCGGCAGCGCGGTCAGCGAACCGGCGCCCAAGCTGTCGTTCATCTTCGCCGCGCGCTCGAGCAGGCGCGAGTGCAGATAGAACACGTCGCCGGGATACGCTTCGCGGCCCGGGGGGCGGCGCAGCAGCAGCGACATCTGGCGGTAGGCGACGGCCTGCTTCGACAGATCGTCATAGATGATCACGGCGTGCATGCCGTTGTCGCGGAAGTATTCGCCCATGGTGCAGCCGGAGAAGGGCGCCAGGAACTGCATCGGCGCCGGATCGGACGCGGTGGCCGCGATCACGATGGAGTATTCCATCGCGCCATACTCCTCCAGCGTCTGCACCAGCTGTGCCACGGTGGAGCGCTTCTGCCCGATCGCGACGTAG
>DASXOK010000521.1:0-30488 GCA_036494425.1 Pseudolabrys sp. | reverse complement strand
GCAAGCCGTTTCATGTCCAGCAGGCGGAGCAGATCCGCCTGTTCCGCGCGGCGTGGACAGAGGCCGGGCACACGCGGGAGCCGCGCGTGTCGGTCTCGCGCAGCATCTTCGCGCTCATCGACGATCGCGACCGCATGTATTTCGGACGCGACAACGAAAGCAAGGATCAGGTCGGATTCCTCAGCGAAAAAGAACGCGCCATCTTCGGCCGCAGCTACGCGGCCGAACCGGACGCACTCATCGCGCAGCTCAAGGAAGACGAAGGCATCGCTAAGGCGGATACGCTGCTCTTGACCGTGCCCAACCAACTCGGCGTCGACTACAATGCGCACGTGATCGAAGCGATCCTCAAGCACGTCGCGCCGGGAATGGGATGGCGGTGACGCGCCGTCGTGCGACGGCTGTATGCGGGAGCAAGTGAAGACGCGTGCCGACAAGCCAGGACCCCGAGCTGTTGCGCCGCCTGCTGCGCGCGAAAGACCGGATGGATGCCGCTTCGCACGAGGAGTGGTCCGTCCACCGGCTGGCGCGCGTGAGCGGCGTGTCCGAGGCCCACTTCGCGCGGTCGTTCAAGGAGGCCTTCGGCGTTCCGCCGCACCGCTATCTGCTCACGCGCCGGCTCGAACGCGCCAAAGCGTTGCTCCGCGATACGGACGTGTCCATCACAGAGATCGCATTTCAGACTGGCTGGAACAGCCTGGGAACATTCGGGCGCACGTTCCGCGACGTCATCGGCGAAAGCCCGGGTGAACTGCGTGCGCGCGAAAAAGCCGCGCCGCAACAGCCCGAGCGCGTGCCGACATGCTTTCTCAGCGCCGCATACCGCCCCGACCTCACAATGGCAGTTTCGGAGAAGCGACGGAACGACACCGGCGATAAAGTGGAGGCGTCGAAAGAAACGGAGGTTCCATGAGTCAGGGTGTCGGGGTGGCCGGTCTCTACGTTCGCGATCAGGACGAGGCCGTGCAGTTCTATGTCGAGAAGCTCGGTTTCCGCATCCACACGGATGTGCGGAATGGCGACTACCGCTGGCTCACGGTGCAGCATCCGGAGCAGCCGTCCTTCCAGCTCGGTCTGTTCACACCGCAGGCCCCGATGCTCGATGCAGCGACGGCGCAGACCGTACGCGAAGTGGTCGCGAAAGGCGCCATGCCGCCGCTGGTGCTTATTGTCGACGACTGTCGTGCTGCATACGACCGGATGCGCGCACTCGGCGTCGAGTTCACGCAGGAGCCGGTGGACCGCTACGGTACCGTGGACGCCGGCTTCCGCGATCCGGCGGGGAATGGATGGAAGATGATCGAGGCGCGGCGAGATGCGTGAAGCGTCCGACCTCATCGACGCGCGCATCGAGGCGCTCGGTGACTGGCGCGGCGAGATGCTCGCGCGGCTGCGCAAGCTCATCAAAGAAGCCGATCCCGGCATCGTCGAAGAGGTGAAATGGCGAAAGCCGTCGAATCCGCTCGGCGTTCCGGTGTGGGAGCGCGACGGCATTGTCTGCACCGGCGAGACCTACAAGACCGCTGTGAAGCTGACCTTCGCCAAGGGCGCCGCGCTGGAAGACCCCTCGCGCCTCTTCAATTCCGGCCTCGAAGGCAACACCCGTCGCGCCATCGATTTCCATGAGGGCGACAAGTTCGATGAAAAGGCTTTGAAGGCGCTCATTCGCGCCGCCGTGGCGCTGAATACGCAGAAGAAACCAAAGAGCGCTTGAAAGACGTGGATGGCCGGGACGAGTCCGGCCATGACGCCTCGTGTGTCTTCGCAAGCGGAACGATTCTCTACACCTTCACATAGTCATCGCGAAGTTCGCCGCCGAGAATGCCGGCAAGTGTTGCCGCCATAGCGCCGAACAAGAGCGCCATGAACGACCAGAACGAGAGATAAGCACCGGCCTTGCGCGCGGTGTCGGCGGTCTGCTTCACCGCCTCGGCCGCCTGGTTCTGCACCTCGGTGACGCGGCGTGCGGCTTCATCCTGCGGCATGCCGGTGCGCGCCGAGACGAGCTGCGCGAGATAGTCGCGGTCGGCGTCGGAGATGCTGCCGTTGCGGATGCCGTTGAGCATGATGCGCGTGGCTTCCGCGCGCTGCGTATTCGACAGGCTCGCCTGGCTTGGGCCCGCGCCCGTTGTCGCGTTCGGCTGGCTGTTCGCTGTCTGCGCCGACGACGGCGTGCCACGGAAGATGCGATCGACAAAGTAGTTTATCGGGCTCGTGGCGGAGTCGTTGTCTGACGCATTGGCACTCAATGAGGCGGCAGCGCCCGTCGCTGCGCCAGCCGTATCGGCGGCGGTCTTCGCCGTGAACGTACCGGCGGCGAAGAGCGCGATGGCCATCGCCGCGGCGCCGACCACCCAGGCCATGAAGCCGTGCGCGGCGTCGCGGAATTTCGTTTCCGGTCCGGGAATGTGATCGCGGATGCGCAGCCGTGCCGCGAGATAGCCGCCGGTTGCGAAGGCCAATGTCTCCGCGAAGATCAGCCAGAGCGCGCCGGCAATGCCCATCGTGCCCGCGCTCGGCCCGGAGTAGGGCGAGGAGATCGACAGCCCTATGCCGGTCCCGAGGGAAATGAAGATGAAGGAGACGGCCCAGGCCGCCAGCGCGCCGGCGAAGACGACGCTCCAGGTAAAGGCGCTGCGTGGTCCCCGTGTCTGAATGACTTCGATGTTCTCTCCGACGATCGCAGTGTCGCTCATTGTTTCTCTCCCAGCCGTGAATTGTGATTGTGCATGCCGTGCCGGCGACCGCCGGCATCATGCGGTCGCGAGACCAACAAGACATGCGCGCGATGGTTCCGGGAGCGAGCAGCAAGCGGGGAACAAAGTCTCGCGCCGGGACATTACTCAGCCACCGGCCACACTGATGGGAGGCATCTCGTGTTGGAGTTGATCGTTACGCTGCTGATCATCGGTTTGATCGCCGCGGTGCTCGGTTTTGGCGGCATCGCCGGCGCGTCCTTCGCCATGGCGAAGGTCATCTTCTTCATCGTGCTGGTGCTGTTCTTGATCTCGGTCGTATTCGGCACGATGCGCCGGCCGATCTAAATCGAGGATCGGCACGCGAGGTGGCATTGCGGGGCGGCCCACAAAGGCCGAACCCGCAGCGCCTGTCTGCGCGCTTATCGGAGCCGGATAGCCGCTTATGGCCGCTCGCTTAGAGCGTCGCGACGAGCCCATTTCTTGATGAGGCCATCCACCGCAAGCATTCCGGGGCCGGCAAAAACGAGGGCCGCGAGGCAAGCAAGATACAAGAGGTCGGTTTCGTAGCCCGGAGGACCGAACTGCGCACCAGCCGCAGTCACTGCTTGAAGTTTGATTGACGAAAATCCGTACGGCAGGTGAACCGTAAACATGGCCACTAGCAAAACCACAGCCATCGGAATGCTGGCAGGCACGACAAGAGCGCCGAGAAGCACCGTCAAGCCACCGAATATCTCGACGAGTATCGTGGCCCATGACAACAGGTAAGGCGCAGGAGTACCGATCGCATGCAGAATGACAGCAAATGAATCGGCGCCGCGACCGAGCTTCGAGAAACCATGTTGCATGAAGCCAAATCCGACGATCAGGCGCAGCGGGAGCGGAGCCAGCCGGGTGAAGAATTTGGATCGGTTCTGAAAATCAAAAATAAAATCGAACAACGTTGCCTTGCGTGTCGCCGGTTGCTGCTGACCGCTCATCTTTGCTCGACTCCCTCAAATTGATGTTCAATGGAGCGCACGGCTTTCCGCCTGTCGCCCCATGCGCGCACGAGCCCTATGCGCCCGGAAGTGTGCTTCCCGACTCGAAAATCCAGGTGACAACACGACGTCGTGATGTCATGATGTCACAATGTTATCCGCCGCAACAGATCGCCTTCCCCTGTACATGCAGGTCGAAGACGCACTTTCCGCCCGCATCGCGAGTGGTGCGCTCCCGATCGGTGGCCGTTTGCCTTCGGAAGATGAACTGATTGCGGAATTCAAAGTCAGCCGGACGACCATTCGGGCGACCATCCAGAATTTGGTTCGTCGCGGGCTCGTCGAGATTCGCCGCGGGAAGGGCACGTTTGTCGCGCAGCCCAAAATCACGCAGGAACTGACCGAACTCACCGGCTTCGTGGAGGACATGCAGGCGCTCGGCCGCAACGCCACGGCGCGGGTGCTCGATCAACAGGTCGTCGCGGCAAGCGAGACCGTATCGCGTCAGCTTGCCTTGCCGCTTGGCGCTCCCGTGGTGCGGATCCATCGCGTCCGCTTGGCCGACGGAATGCCGCTCTCGTTCGACGAGACTTTTCTGCCGCAGGAGCTGGGGAGAAAGGTCATGGCCGATGACCTGGAGACCGAGCCGATCTTTTCTCTGCTGGAGCAGAAATACGAGATCCCGTTGATCGAGGCCGAATATCGTTTGGAGGCGGTGGCCGCGGAAGAGGCCGCGGCCGTGGCGCTTGGCGTCGATGTCGGCAGCCCGATCTTTCTGATCGAACGGACGTGTTTTTCCGTGGGACATCGGCCGGTCGACTACGAGAAGCTCCACTATCGCGGCGACCAAATCCGCTTTGTCACCCGATTGACGCGACACTCGGCGTCGACCAAGCGAACGAGCGGCGCCTAGACCCTCACCGGCATCTCGACGCGGCGGCCGGCGCCGTCGGGCTGCGGCAGCGCGGCGTGCGACTGCTTCATCGCGCCGAGCGCGCGCAGCACGGACGGGGGAAACGGCGCCACTTTCTTCGACGTCATGTCGACGTGAAGCGTCATGGTCTCGGACGTCGCCGAGATCCAGCCTTCGGTGGCATGGAAGAGCTGCTCGAACAGATGAAAGCGCTTGGCGTCGTAATCGAGCAATTGCACTGTCACGCGCACCGGATCGTCGCGATGCAGTTCACGCAGGTAACGAACATGCGTTTCCACGACCATCGTCGAATGCCGGTGGCGCTTGAGGTAAGCGGGCCCGATACCGATCAATTCATAGGCCTCGTCGACCGCGCGATCGAACAGAACGTTGTAATAGGCCATGTTGAGATGGCCGTTGTAGTCGATCCATAGCGGTTCCAGGCGCATCATCGAGGAGACGAAGGGCGCGAAGAACACGGGTTCCAAATCGATACGGTCGAGCATGGCCGGTCCGCCGAAAGCGCGAGCCAAAAACAAAAACTACGACAGCGTGCAGGGCCACGTCTACACGCGCATTTGCCGCCGGAACTGCGGCATCAGAGCCGCATTACCATCGCACCGCGCCGGGCCAACGCATGAGGTGTGGAAAAATACCGCCCCGCGTTAACCAATTCTTAACGATCCGCTGACCCCGCGGAGGTCCTCGGCTATCGTCCCGCGAAACAACAGGGGGCTGGGGCAATGCTCGTCAGGCTTGCTCGTGGTGTGTATCTGCTGCTGGTGGCGACGATGATCGCGGCTTACGCGGTCGCGTCGGTGCGCAGCGCGCCGCCGCCTCCCCCGACCGACAATCAGCCGGTCGTCTATTGGTGGGCCTGACGTCCGTCGCCCACCATTGACCGGCCGCTTGACCTGATCCGGCAACCCCGCCACGTTCGCGGCGCAAGGTGGGAGGGGTCACAATGGCCGGCGCGACAGCCACAACAACAGCAACAGCAATACCCGCGACACAGCCCCAAACAGCAAGCCCGCGGCCCGACCGGGCCGCCGTGGCCGCCGGCATCGCCGCGCTGACGGCCGCCTTCGGCAACCGCGTCGTCACCTCGCAGGCCGTGCGCGAGCAGCACGGCAATACGGTCACCTGGCACGACAATCAGCCGCCCGATGCGGTGGTCTATCCCCAATCGACCGCCGACGTGCAGGAGATTGTGCGCATTTGTGCTGCGCACGGCCTACCGATCGTGCCCTTCGGCGTCGGTTCTTCGCTGGAGGGCCACGTCAACGCGCCGTTCGGCGGCGTGTCGATCGATTTCCGCGACATGAACAAGGTCATCGCCGTTCACCCGGAGGACCTCGACTGCGTGGTCGAGCCAGGGATTACGCGCAAGCAGCTCAATGAACACCTGCGCCACAGTGGCTTGTTCTTCCCCATCGACCCCGGCGCCGATGCCTCGCTCGGGGGCATGGCGGCGACGCGCGCGTCCGGCACCAACGCCGTGCGCTACGGCACGATGAAGGACAATGTGCTGGCGCTCAAAGTCGTGCTCGCCAATGGCGAGGTCATCGACACCGCGCGCCGCGCGAAGAAGACATCTGCCGGTTATGACCTCACGCGGCTGATGGTCGGCTCTGAGGGTACGCTCGGGATTATCACCCAGCTCACGTTGAAGCTCTCCGGAATCCCGGAGGCGATCGCCGGCGGCACCTGCCCATTCCCGTCGGTCGAGGCCTGCTGCAACACCGCGATCCAGACGATCCAGTCTGGTATTCCGGTGGCGCGCATCGAACTTCTGGATGCGTTGCAGGTGCGCGCGGTCAATCTGCATTCCAAGCTCGGCCTGCCCGAGGTGCCGATGCTGTTTCTTGAATTTCACGGCACCGAGGCCTCGGTCGCCGAGCAGTCCGAGCGTTTCGGCGAGATCGCCGCGGACTTCGGCGGCGGTCCGTTCACGTGGACGACGCGGCCGGAGGAGCGCACGCGCCTCTGGGAGGCGCGGCATCATGCCGCTCTCTCCAATTTTGCTCTGCGGCCCGGCGCGCAGATGGTGGCGACGGATGTGTGCGTGCCGATCTCGCGCCTCGCCGAATGCGTCGTTGAAACGCAGGCTGATATCGCCGCCAGCCGCCTGATCGCGCCGATCGTCGGCCATGTCGGCGACGGCAATTTCCACCTGACGCTGATGGTCGATAAGACCGACGCCGACGAGATCAAGCGCGCCAAGGCCTTGTCCGAGCGGGTGGTCGAGCGCGCGCTGGCCATGGACGGCACCTGCACCGGCGAGCATGGCGTGGGGCAGGGGAAGCTGAAATACCTCATGGCCGAGCATGGCGCCGCGGCGCTGAACGTGATGGCCGCGATCAAGCAGGCGCTCGATCCGCAGAACATCTTGAACCCGGGGAAGATCGGGTCGCTGTAAGTCCGAAGGTTGTGCTGCTTACAAGAGCCCTCCACAGCTACGACTTTGGCGACATAGATTTGCCGCCGGACCCAGCCAAAATAGCGTAGATTCAGACCGCCGGGCGCAAGGCACTTTGGGGGCCTGTCGGCGCTGGAGTTGGCATTGCAGACGACCCTTCTTGGAGTGGCGATCGCTTTGATCCTGGCGCTGGTGGCGGCGCTGGTCGGGCCGATGCTGGTCGACTGGGGTACCTACCGCGCTTTGTTCGAGCGCGAGGCGAGCCATCTGGTCGGCGTCGATGTGCGCGTCGCCGGCCCGATCGAGGCGCGGCTGCTGCCGTCGCCGCGGCTGGTGTTGCAGGACATCGAGATCGGCGGCGGCGCGGAAAAAGTGCGCGCCCATTCGCTCGGCATCGAGTTTGCGCTGGGGCCGCTGATGCGCGGCGAATGGCACGCCTCGGAGATGCACCTGGATGGGCCGCAGGTGAACCTCGGGGTCGACGCCTCGGGCCACGTGAAGGCGCCCGATCTGACGGTGGCCTTCAACCCCGATGCGCTGTCGATCGACCGGCTCAGCATCGAGAACGGCAAGCTCACGCTCACGGACGCCGCGAACGGCGCGAGCGTCACGCTCGATCGCTTCTGGTTCAACGGCGAGGCGCGCTCGCTGCTCGGCCCATTCCGCGGCGAGGGCGCCGTCACCATCGGCGGAGATCTTTATCCCTATCGCGTCTCCGCCGGGCGTTACGGCGATGACGCCACGGTCAAGCTCCATCTCAACGTGGATCCGGTCAACCATCCGATGAGCATCGAGAGCGATGGCACGCTCACGCTTGCCGCCGGTGCGCCGAGCTTCGACGGAACGGTCTCGATTGCGCGGCCGGTCGGCGTCGCCAAGCGCGGCGGGGTGGAGGTGACCCAGCCCTGGCACGTGAGCGGCAAAGTCAAGGCGACCGCGAAATCCGCGCTGATGGACAATTTCGAATTCCAGTACGGCTCCGAAGACCAGGCGCTCAAGCTCACCGGCGTCGCCGATTTCCAGTTCGGCAAGCGGCCGAGCCTCAGCGCGGTTCTCTCCGGCCGGCAGGTCGATTTCGACCGCGCGCTGGTCCAGACCGACGGCAATCGCCCGCCGCCGACGGCGGCGCTGCGCCAGCTCGTGGCCTTCGCCAGCGGCGCGGTGAGCCCGACCTTCCCGATGAAAGTCGGCGTCGGCATCGATCAACTCACGCTCGGCGGCAGCAGCGTGCAGAACTTCCGTGGCGACATCAGCAGCGCTGGTGGCGGCTGGAATCTGGATCGCTTCGAGTTTCGCGCGCCCGGCTTCACGCAAGTCAAGCTGAGCGGCAAGCTCGCCTTGGACGGCGATCATGTCTCCTTCACCGGGCCGGCCGAGGTCGATGCCGGCGATCCGAAGGTGCTCGCGGCCTGGCTGGAAGGGCGCGGCGATGTCACGCAAGGCGATCTGCGGCCGCTCAGCCTGCGCGGCGAGGTCACGCTCGGCAGCGACAAGATGGCCGTCGAGCGCCTGAAGGCGGAGTTTGAGCGCAAGACCGTCGCCGGCCGGCTCGCTTACAGCTTCGCGGAAGGCAACAAGCCTGCCAAGCTTGATGCCGATCTCAACGCGCCCGATCTCGACATCGATGCCGCGCTCGATTTCGGCAAGGCGCTGCTCGCCGGATCGACCATCGCGCGGCCGCACGACATGACGATCGCCGCCGAGATCGGGCGTGCGACCGTCGGCGGCTTCACCGCGCGCAACGCCAGTGCGCGCGTGAAAGTCGATGGCGATGGCCTACAGATCGACAAGCTCTCGGTGGCCGATCTCGGCGGCGCGGCGTTCTCGGCGAGCGGCAGCATCGTCACCGGTCCGTCGACGCCGCAAGGCAATGTGCGCGTCGATCTCGACGCGCCGGATCCCGCGCCGGTGATCGCGCTTTTGTCGCGCTTCGCGCCGCAGACGGCGCAGACGCTGGGGCAGGCGGCATCGGCGATGGCGCCCGCCAAGCTGCACGGGGCCTTCACCATCGAGGGCGCATCGGGAAACACGCAAGGCAAACTGTCCGTCGATGGCAGTCTCGGCAAAGTGCGCGTGGCGCTCAATGGGCAAGGCAAGGTTGATCCGGTCGCGCTCACCGCGGGGAATATTCAACTCGCGGGGAAGTTCGATGCCGATGACGGAAGAGGTCTCGTCGCCATGCTCGGTCTCGATCGTGTCGCCGCGCCCAGCGCGGGACCGGGAACGTTGACGATCAATGCGACGGGCCCGGCGAGCGGCGATCTCAAGATCGACACACGCCTGCTCGCCGGCGGCATCGAGGCGAGTGCCGTTGGCACTGCGCGGCTCTTTGCCGACAAGCCGTCTGCCGAAGTGCACGCCAACATCCTGCGCGCCGACGTCGCGCCGCTGCGCGGCGCCGGTGGCGCCCGCACGCCCTTGCCGCTCACCTATGCGGGCCGCATCACGCTCGCCGGCAGGGAACTGACGTTCAGCGACATCAACGCCACGCTCGCGGGTAACGCCTTGCGCGGCAAGCTGGCGGTGACGCTGGAGCAGCCACGCCGCGTGCAGGGTGAGATCGAAGCGGCGAATGCCAACGGCGCTGGATTGCTGGCCTCGGCCATCGGGCTTCCCGCGTCACAGCCCACGCCGGATGGACGCTGGACCTGGTCGAACGAGCCGTTCGCCGGCGGCTTTCTCGGCGCGGCGACGGGCCAGGTCGCGCTGAAAGCGCGCCGCGCCGAATTGCTGCCGGGCGTTACGGCGCGCGAAGTACGCACGACGCTGCGCTTGGGCAAGGACGACGTGAGCTTCGACGATATCACCGGCAATGTCGCCGGCGGCCAGCTTACCGGACAAGTGTCATTCCATGCGGCCGATGCGGAGCTCCAGGCGCATGCAAAATTCTCGCTCGCGAACGCTAATGCGGCGAGCCTGCTAGGGTCGGGCGCGCGGCCGCCGATCGCGGGGTCGTTCAGCCTGTCCGGCGAAGTGAACGGGACGGGTCTAAGTCCCGTGGCGTTGATCGGCTCGTTGCAGGGCTCGGGGACTGTCACGCTCACCGACGCGCAATTGGCCGGGCTCGATCCTCGCGCCTTCGATGCCGTCACCCGTGCGGTCGATCAGGGTCTTCCCGTTGACGCCGCGCGCCTCGGCGAGGTGGTGCGCAAGGGCCTCGACAGCGGACAGTTCGCAGTGAAGCAAATCAATGCTCCGCTGGCGCTCAGCGCCGGGCAAGTGCAACTCGCCAGCACCAAGGCAAGCGGGCAGGGCGCCGACATGTCGCTGTCGGGCAACCTCGACCTCACCGACGGCAGCGTCGATGCGCGGCTCATCCTCTCCGGGTCGAGCGAAGCCGCAGGCGCGCGCCCCGACATTTACATGTCGTTGCGCGGTCCCTTTACCTCGCCGGCGCGCGCGTTCGACCTGTCCGCGCTGACCGGATGGCTGACGTTGCGGGCTGTCGAGAACCAGTCGAAGAAGCTGCAGGCCATCGAACGCGAGCGCGCGGCGAAGTCAGAAACACCGCCGCAAACTCCGGCCCTGCCGCAGGCTTCACCTGTGCCCTTGTTTCCCCCGGTCTCGCCGCCGCCTCAGCCACCTGCGAGCGAGCTTGCGCCCGTTCTGCCGGCTCCGGTCGACATCGGCCGATTGCCGATGCCCGGTGCTTTGGCGCGGCCAGAAGCGTCAGTCGGTCGATAGCGCGTGCTGAACTGGATAGGCGCTTCCGACATCGCGTGGCGCATGTTGCAGATTATGGTCGCCGACGATGTGGTTGCGGTAGTGATCAAGCACGAACAACCGGATGGCCGACGACAGATTGCCGTTGTGCCGCCCGATGTCGATGCTGCCGACAAGATCGGACAGCGTCATTGCGCGGGTGACCGCGATTTCCTTCAGGCCCTTCCAGAATGCGTCTTCCAAGCTGACACTGGTCTTGTGCCCTGCGATTACGATTGAGCGTTTGACCACCGGTGATTTCATCGGTCGTCTCCTCTGTCCATTCGATGCTGGTCGAGATTCTTCGCAGCTTTTTTCTGCTGCGCAGTTTCGAGCTTTCGAACGTGTTTAGGCTGACCGTGGGCAAGGCGATTAGTGTTCGCGCGCGCTTCATCCTCGAGCCGTCTGGCCCGCTTCCGCGCCGCGCGAAGATTGATCACCTCGGCCATTGTCGCCCCCACGCACTAGCAACTTCCAACTTCGGTCTTCAGACTCAGTACCGCCTTCATCGCTGCCAAATGTGCCAAGAGGTTGGCCAAAAAAAGCCTATGTACGGTAACCAACTTAACTTCACACGATTGGCTACGTAGTTTGCGGACCCATTGTGAATACTTTCAAGACACGCTTAGTTGATCGAAGATACGCCGACCGCGAGCATTGCCTATCGACCAAATAAAACATCAAATATTCATAGGGGAGGCAAGGGAACGTCGAATGTATATTTTGAAAATAGTAAGAGGACTGTCCAGCATCGAAGGAATTCTATGAATAGAATACCTCCGTTGCTGCCCAACAGACTTGCGATCAACGGTCAGCTCCGCCAAAAACGTAGCTACATACCTAGAAACCCCCGCCGTTTCATAATATTCCACGATGTGAATATAGCGAAAATCTATACCACTTTTGGCCTAAGCCTCGGAAAGCGCGCCTGAAACGACAAGGCTTTTCCAGAATTTGGCCACATTCAGCATGGGCACGTCATCTTCTCGGCGCGCTCGGTGTGATCGAATTCCTCTCCGTCGGCGGATCCCAACCGCGGCGCCTCCTCGCGCCGTCCCATCGGCTGGGCCAGCCTTGGCGACCTGGGCCGCTGCCGTAGCCGATGGTGTCCGTGAATTAATTCCTCGAGTGGGGGAGAGTACGGATCCACTGCGGCATCGTCTGCGCGAGCACCGGCAGCGAAGCATCCGCAGTTGGGGGTCGAAGCAGAAGTACCGAGGACAATGCTCAAGCGACCCAATTGACCGATACGGACAGCGAAGCTTAATGCCGGCGCGAAACGCGCCCTTTCTTGAGTGAAGAACAGCGATGCTCTACCTATCTTGAATGGGGATCGAGGCGTGCTTCAATGCGAAAGGACATGCAATGGCAAAGAACACAATTTGCGTATGGTACGACAAGGATGCCGCGGCCGCTGCTCGCTTTTATGCCGAGACCTTTCCGGACAGCGCGGTGGGTGCCATCCATCGTGCACCCGGTGACTACCCATCCGGCAAAAAGGGAGATGTGCTGACAGTCGAATTCAAAGTTGCTGGCGTTTCTTGTCTCGGCCTGAACGGCGGCCCTATGTTCAAGCACAACGAAGCCTTCTCGTTTCAGATCGCGACTGACGATCAATCCGAGACCGACCGCTATTGGAACGCGATCGTCGGCAATGGCGGACAGGAGAGTGCGTGCGGCTGGTGCAAAGACAAGTGGGGCGTGTCGTGGCAAATCACGCCGCGTGTGCTGACCGAGGCGATGGCGGCTGGCGGCGATGAAGCAAAGCGCGCGTTCGATGCGATGATGACCATGACGAAGATCGACGTCGCCGCCATCAAGGCGGCGCGGCGCGGCTGAGTTTCGCGCTGGCGGGGTCTGTGGGCCGCGTCGCGCACGTGCACCGACGAGCTTGACCCTCGCCGGTGCAGGATACGTCGCCTAAAACCCGGTTGGGCCCACCGATCCAATCCAACGCCTGACCTTGGTGGGATCCTTTTCATCCATATAGAAGAAATGGGTCATCGTGGGCCTTACGGGCTGGATGCTGGGGTCATCGAATGTCATCGCGACCTTGCCGTGGAAGATCTTGAGCAAGGGGCTGTCCCAATACTCCACGACCTCATGGAGTGCCGTGAAGCCCTTGTCGATGAACTGCCGCAAATTGTTGCGGATCACCTCGCGTCCGTGCCAGTCGGCAACGCCAAGATTGCAGATGGCGTCCTCGGCGAAGCAGTCGAAGCCCTTGCCGAAGGTTTTGTCGTCAATCTCTTTCCACATGGCCAGCAACCATTGCGGCGGAGTGGTTTTGCTGAAGCTCAGCGTCGTCATGGTCTTCTCCTGAAGTGGCTAAAATTGACACCGTGCCCGCGCAGGGAGGTGTTCTCCTGACAAGAGATGTTCTCCTGACAAGATGACTGGTTCATCGGGCGGCCGCGGCGTGCGCGGCAATTCCGAGCTTCATCGCCACGCGCCGCGCCGTCTGTTCGCGTTGGGCGGTGATGCCGGCCAGCGATTGCTTCGCCTGCGTGAGGATGGCGGCGGGCGCGGTTTCCGGCGTGCCGCTGTCGAATGGCGGCTCCGGCGCATACGCCATGTAAAGCTGGATCGTCCGTGCGACGTCGTCGCCGCGCAACTCGGCAGCCAGCCGCAGGGCGCCGTCGATCCCGGCCGTGACACCGGCGGCAAACACCCAATCCCCGTCAACGACCACCCGCTCGTTGACGGGGATGGCGCCGAACAAAGGCAGCAGATGAAACGAAGCCCAGTGCGTGGTTGCTCGCCGTCCACTGAGTAGTCCCGCGGCCCCGCAAAGCAGAGCGCCCGTACAGACCGAGAAGATGCTGCGCGCGCCGGCCGCCTGCCGCTTGATCCAGGCCAGCACTTCCGCGTCATCCATCATTGCTTCCTGGCCGAATCCGCCGGGCAGGTGAAGGACGTCGAGTTGCGGCGCATCGGCGAGGGCCGCATCCGGCGTCAGCCGCAAGCCCCTGAGGTCGCGAACGGGCGCGGTGGTCTTGCCGTAGATGCGATAGGTCGCGTTTGGAATGCGCGACAGCACCTCGAAGGGCCCCGTCAGGTCGATTTGATCGAGGCCCTCGAACAGCAGAGAGCCAATTTGCACGTGGACGTGATGCGGGATCATGGGCAACCCGTTCGGATCAGGATGGACAAGACCAAACTAAGGGTGCAGGCTTTGGCAGATATGCCAAAGACCCCTCGTTTCCCGCCAAGTCCTCTTCCCGACAGGCGCCCCCGCGTCATCGAGGTGCTTGCCTTTCCGTCGGTGCAACTGCTCGACGTCACCGGCCCATTGCAGGTGTTCGCGTCGGCCAACGAGCAGGTCACGCAAGCGGGAGGAGCCCCGCCTTACGTTCTTCGGGTGGTGGCGAAGGGGCGTCAGGGCGTCGTGACGGCCTCGGCTGGACTGGCGATCGCAACGAGCCCGCTTCCACGCATCGGGACTGCGCTGGATACGCTGATCGTCGCCGGTGGCCCGGGCGTCGAAGCGGCTGCCGCTGACCCTGTGCTGGTGGATTGGCTGCGGCAGCGTACGAAGAACGCACGCCGCGTCGCTTCTGTCTGCACCGGAGCGTTCCTGCTCGGTGCTTCAGGCGCACTCGATGGACGGCGGGCGGCGACCCATTGGTCGTTTTGCGCCGAACTTGCCCGGCGTTTCCCTGCCGTGCAGGTCCAGTCCGATCCGATTTTCGTACGCGATGGTTCGATCTGGACTTCGGCCGGGGTGTCGGCCGGCATCGACCTGGCTTTGGCGCTGGTGGAAGAGGACTTGGGTCGCACCGCGGCACTCGCCGTAGCGCGCTACCTTGTTGTCTTTCTCAAGCGTCCGGGCGGGCAGGCCCAGTTCAGCGAGGCGCTGTCTTTGCAATCGGCCGAAGACGAATTCGGCGCGCTGCATGAATGGATCAACAAGCATTTGGCTGATGATCTTTCGCTTCCCACACTGGCCAGTCAGGCCGGGATGAGTGAACGTAGTTTTAGCCGGCATTATGTGGAAGCAACCGGGCTAACGCCGGCGCGCGCCGTCGAACGTTTGCGGGTGGAAGCGGCGCGGCGGCTATTGTCCGAGACGCGCCAGCCGGTGAAGCGGATTTCGCAGCGATGCGGCTTCGGGTCGGAAGAAACGATGCGTCGCGGCTTCTTGCGCGTTCTGGCTGCCAACCCGCAAGACTACCGCGCCCGCTTCAGTTCTTAAATGTCGCCTGATGGCCCATCGCGTCTGTTCGCAGCGGTGAGGTCATATTCATGAGTTCACGCCCTAACGCGGCCGCGGGTTATCTTATATGGGCTCAATCACATCGGATTGAGCATTGTCCTCGGTGGTTCAGTGTTCAACCCGAGCCGGATGATCTGGCCTCGCCGAAGGACCATTTTCTCAAAGCTGACGTATCTAAAGATGCTAAAGTAGCCGCAGTCACGGTACTCCCGCTGAGGGGCTCTATCGCTCCGTCGTCCGGATCGGGGAGAACGACTGTGCATCAACCAAAACTGCAACGTCGGCTCGCAGCCGTTCTGATGGCAGACGTGGTTGGCTACTGCCGGCTGATTGGTCAGGATGAGCGGGGTACGCTTCGCCGCATTAAGGCCGCTCAGCGTGAAGTCGTCGAGCCCAACATCGCCGAGTACCATGGCCGGGTCGTCAGGACGATCGGAGATGGCCTTCTCATAGAGTATCCCAGCACCGTTGAGGCGGTGGGCTGCGCGGTGGCCGTTCAGCGAACGATGGCCGAGCGCAACGTTGAAGTGTCCGCCGACCAACGGATCGAGTTACGGATCGGAGTGCACCAGGGCGACATTGTCGTTGACGACCAAGATATCTTCGGTGACGGCGTCAATGTGGCAGCCCGGCTTGAGCCTCTGAGCGAGCCGGGCGGAATCTGTATCTCGGGTCGCGTTTACGAGGATCTGGCCGGCCGACTCGAGCTTCCATTCCAAGACGGCGGCGAGCGAGAGCTCAAAAATATCGCGCGATCCGTTCATGTCTTTTGCCTCGGAAAGAAAGCGATTTCCGAGTTCAGAACAGTTCCATCTCTCGAGGACGGGCCGAATGATCCTGCCAGGTTTTTGGAAGGGCGTCAGACGAGTCTACTTGCATGGCTGCGTAGGCGATGGAAGCCTTCGGGGCTTCGCCCAGTCCTCAAGGGCCGGCCAACGAAGGTTGTATCTCTGATATCGCTGCTCCTCATCATCGCTGGGGCGGGCGTAGTTTATTGGCATTTCCATTCGACGGGGCCACCGGCATCAGCCCATCGCCTGTCAATTGTTGTGCTGCCTTTTACAAATCTCAGCGCTGAACCTGGCCAGGACTATTTCGCGGACGGCATCACAGAGGATTTGACTGCCGATCTCGCGCGTATTGCGGGCAGCTTCGTCATCGCGCCGAACACCGCTCGCGCTTATAAGAACGTGGATCCCAAGCGCACGGGCAGCGAACTTGGCGTCCGGTATGTCCTCGACGGTAGTGTGCGACGGACAGAGACAATGGTGCGCATCAACGCCCACCTGATCGACGCCCAGACAACTTCCGAAATCTGGTCCGAGCGCTTCGATGGCGAGTGGACAAAATCGATGCAGCTCCAGGACATCATCACGGGCCGCTTGGCGCGGAGGCTCGATCTGGAGTTGACGAACGAGGAAAGCCGTCGTGCCGAAATAGACCGGCCTAACAACCCTGACGCGGTCGATCTGGCGATGCGCGGCTGGGCGGTGCTCAATCAGCCTTATTCGCGCGAACAATTGGCGCAATCCCGTGCCCTCTTCGAGCACGCGCTGCAGATCGATCCTGGGCTCCCTAAAGCCCTTGTCGGCTTGGCGGACGCGCTCGCCATCGAGGTGAACTATCGCTGGAGCGATGCGCCTGCGGATCAGCTACGGCGTGCGGAAGACACCATCGGGCGGGTCTTGTCAGTGTCCGCAAGTGACGCAATGGCCCATTTCGTCAAGGGCGAGATTCAGCGTGCCAAAGGCCGGAATATCGAGATCGCGGTCAACGAATATGAGACGGCAATCGCGCTGAACCCGAGCCTCGCGCCAGCCTATGGCGCGCTTGGCGGCGCAAAGATCCGGGTCGGCCGCTCCGCGGAGGCGTTCGCCCCGCTGCAGAAGGCAATTCAACTCAGCCCGCGCGATCCGCTGCTCAACACTTGGTATTTCTACATCTGTCACGCCCACACGCATCTCGCTCAATTCAAGGCGACTGTCGATTGGTGTCTCCGGTCCATCGCGGTGAAGCCGTTCTGGATCGCCTATGCTGATCTTGCTGCCAGCTACGCCTGGACTGGGCGGGAGAGCGAGGCGCAAAGTGCGGTGGCAGAGCTTCGCAAGATGAAGCCGAATTATACCGTTACGCAATGGTTGGACGACGGCAACGGGTGGTCCGACAACCCCATCTTCCTTGCCGAATTTCAGCGCATTGCCGAAGGCCTGCGCAAGGCTGGCCTGCCGGAAAAGTAGGCAGCTCCCGAACATCGCGTCGTTTCACTGTGCTGCATTGATTCATCGGCATCAGGGGGAAGAACGGACTCTCGCCTAGCGCGGTCGCGTCATCGTCTCCGGACGCACGACGCGATCGAACTCCTCAGCGCTGACGAAGCCCAGCCGCAAGGCCTCTTCCCGCAACGTCGTCCCGTTGGCATGGGCGGCTTTGGCAAACTGCGCCGCCTTGTCGTAGCCGATGGTGGGCGAGAGCGCCGTGATCAGCATCAGCGAGCGTCGCACAAGATCGCGAATGCGCTCCTCATTCGCCTTGATGCCGACGACCATGCTGTCAGTGAGTGAAGTCGTTGCATGGATTGATTTATCGAATACCGGAGCAAGAAGCGGAGTGATCGCATCTCGTGAATCGCATTATTTCTCTGCTGATTACGGGGAGGAATAGGATGCGGAGCTTCGAGTTCTTTGCGGCGGTCGAATCTCGCGGAGACGGATTACACCCTGTGTTGAGGGCGGGTGTTGCTAACTTGGAACGGGCAACAGAGATCACGAGACAGGTGGATGAGGTCGTGCGGGCAGCGCCGAGTGCCACCAACGCTGCTGCGTCTCGAGATAAGCAAAGGCTCTTATCCCTGCTTCAGTCTGATGCGCTGTTGCTTCCAGCAAGTCGCGTCGGTCAGTAGGGGGCCCGTGCCGGAACACCACGGCGTTGCCCCGGGGGAACACTCCGCTCTTGCCTTTGAACTAAATCTGTCCGCGCCAGCTAAAGTGCCCGTCGGAACGTCAGATTGATGCGGATCCGTCCGAGGCGTTCGTGATAACCGTCCTTCAATGCCGTCACGCCGTCGTAGCGCAGGCGCGAGGGACCGCCCCAAACGACAATGTCGCCGTGCGCCAATGTAAACTTCTTCACCGGGTCGCTTCGGTTCAACCCGCCGAACTGAAACGTCGCCGGCAGGCCCAGCGACACCGAAACGGTGGGGTTGGTGAAGTCGCGCTCATTCCTGTCCTGGTGCAGCGACAGGCGCGCGCCAGGCTCATAGCGATTGATCAGACATGCATCCGGGTTGAACCCCGGATAGCCGGCCTCTGCGGCGGCGGCAATTGCCAGATCGAGAAAGGGGCGGGGCATAAGGGGCCAAGGCCGGCCTCTTTCGGGATCGATCGCGTCATAGCGATAGCCGGCCCTGTCGGTGATCCAGCCGGCAGCGCCGCAGTTGGTCATGGCGACGGACATCGTGCGGCCGCCCGGAGTCACCATGCGCCGGAATGGAGAACTCGCGGTGACATCGTCCAGCGCCTTCAGCAGGTCCTCTTCAAAGGAAAGAGCCGCGCGTCGCAGCAGCACGGCGCCTTCCGCCATAGCCAGTTTCGTCGGGCCCTCGGGTGTGATGAGGTCAAACAGATCGTCCATGTGTACGCGAGCCATTGAGCTTTCATCGACCTTCACGTGATGGGTCTTTCTTGCGACTTTCCCGTCCGATCAACGCCCGCTTGCGCTCGACGCCCCAGGCGTATCCCGCGAGCGAGCCGTCATTGCGAACCACGCGGTGGCACGGGATCGCGATAGCCAGGCCGTTCGCCGCACACGCGCCGGCGACGGCACGAATTGCGTTCGGCGCTCCGATGCGACGCGCGACCTCAGCATAAGAGACCGTCTCCCCAGCCGGAATCTCCTGAAGCGCCCTCCATACTCGCTGTTGGAATACCGTGCCGCGCACATCAATGGGCAGGTCCAGGCCGATTTCCGGCATCTCGACAAATCCGACAACACGCGCGACGAGCGCCTCATAGTCGCGATCCGCACCGATGAGATGCGCTTTCGGAAAGCGATCCTGGAGATTGCGAATGAGTTCGTCCGGGTCGTTGCCCAGCAGGATCGCAACAACGCCCTTTTTGCTTGACGCCACGAGAATAGCGCCGAGCGAGGTCTGGCCGACGGCAAATTTGACCTCTTCGTTGGCGCCGCCGGCACGGTACTGCGACGGCGTCATGCCAAGCATACTGGTCGATTTCTCGTAGAAGCGCCCGCTGGAGTTAAAACCGGCATCGTAGATCGCCTCGGTAACGCTGTTGCCGGAGCTCAATCCTTGACGAACCTTCGCAGCGCGTCGCGCGGCGGCATAGTCTTTCGGCGTCAGACCGGTCGTGGCCTTGAACACGTGGTGGAAATAGCTCGGGCTGCGGCCGACAGCCTCGGCCAACTCGTCCAGGGAGGGCTCTTCTTCGCTCTCCTCGATGATCCGGCACGCCTTTGCGACCAGAACTGCGTTTTCGGCTTCGATCGAAAGTCCGTCCGGATTGCAGCGCTTGCATGGCCGGAATCCGGTCGCCTTGGCGTTTGTCAATGTGTCGTGAAGCTGAACGTTCAAGGGATTTGCCAAGCGAGAGGGGCAAGACGGCCGGCAATAGACGCCCGTCGTCGCGACCGAATACCAGAACTGCCCGTCAGCCGACTTGTCGCGCGCGACAATGCGTGCCCACCGGGGATCATCGGCCACCGATGTCGGTATCTGCTTCAAGGTCTTTGCGGTCGCGGACATCATCGTCGTCCCTCTATATGGTACTTGATCAGTAGTGCCGCCAATACCGTTTGGCACACTCCGGTCTTTGCTTTCAAAGCAGATGCATCAGCGACGGCACGATACCGCTGGAAAGCGGCTCTATTACCGGCTGGAGTGAATGCCCTGGCTGGTCCAGTCGCGATCAGCCAAGCGAAGACCATTGATAGCAAACGGGGCCCGCACAGAAGTGCGGACCCTGTCTGGCCCCCGGGACGTCCACGGAAGGCAGCCGACCACCGCCCGCTCAGATCAGGCAGCTTTGATCAGGCCCAATTGGGTCAGCGCATTCACACCGTCGTCGAGGCCGATCTCTTCGGCGATCTTGCCGCTGACCACCTTGAGCACCGTGGTGCCGGTGAAGTGCATCTTGCGGCCGGTCGCGGCCGGAAGGCCGCCGACCAGGAGGTCATTGAACGCCGGCCCTGAATGGGTGCCGCCGCCCTCCCACTGACCGACGACGTAGTCGCCCTCGGCGATCAGGTCGGCCGTGCCCCAGAAATTGAGATCGGGAAACGCGGCGCGGAAATCGGTCATGAACGCCCGGATGTCGTCACGGCCACGGCGCGGTGCATGCAGCGAATATTTGAGCAGCATGTCCGGTGCGGCAATCTCGTCGATCACGGCGAGATTGACCTTCTTGCCCCAGAAGTCGGTAAACCAGCGGCCGACAACGGCCTTGTTGTCGCTTTCCTTGCTCATCGGAATGTTCCTTATGACTTGGACGATCAGCGGTTTCGGCCGGTGATCTCGAACAAGGAAATACGGGTGGCGCGAGCGTGCCAAACTCCGTTTCTTGTCAGGAAATCGAAATGCGATTCTTACGTGATCTCAATATGCGAAGTAAGCTGCGAGAGCAGCTTCTGGTTTCATCGGCTTTCGATGCGCTGCGATGACTTGTGGGGATGAGACGGCGGAACCACTCTCGCAATTTATGGACTTTCGCCTAACGCGGCCGCGTCATGTTTTCCGGGCGCACGATGCGATCGAATTCGTCCGCGCTGACGAATCCCAGCCGCAGCGCTTCTTCGCGCAGGGTCGTGCCGTTGGCATGCGCGGCCTTGGCGACCTGCGCTGCCTTGTCGTAACCGATGCTCGGCGAGAGCGCGGTGACCAGCATCAGCGAGCGTTGCAGGAGATCACGAATGCGCTCTTCGTTCGCCTTGATGCCGACGACGCAGTTGTCGGCGAATGAATTCGCCGCGTCGCCGAGCAGGCGGATCGATTGCAGCATCGCGTGCGCGAGCAGCGGCTTGTAGACGTTGAGCTCGAAATGGCCCTGGCTGCCGGCGACCGTGATCGTCGTCTGATTGCCGAACACCTGGCAGCAGACCATGGTCATCGCTTCGCTTTGCGTCGGGTTGGTTTTGCCTGGCATGATCGAGGAGCCGAGTTCGTTGCTCGGCAGGATCAGTTCGCCAAGCCCCGAGCGCGGCCCGGAGCCGAGCAGGCGGATATCGTTGGCGATCTTGAACAGTGCGGTGGCGGCGGCGTTGATGGCGCCGTGCACGAACACATAGGCATCGTGCCCCGCCATATGTTCGAACTTGTTCGGCGCGCTGACGAAGGGAAGCTTCGTGAGCTCCGCGATGCGCTTCGCGAACGCTTCGGCGAATTCCGGCTTGGAATTGATGCCGGTGCCGACGGCGGTGCCGCCCTGCGCCAGCGGGTAAAGCTCATTCTGCGCGGTGGCAAGGCGCGACAGCGCCGACTTCACCTGCGCTGCGTAGCCGGAAAACTCCTGGCCGAGCGTGATCGGCGTCGCGTCCATCGTGTGCGTACGGCCGATCTTGACGATGTCGGCGAACTCTTTTGCTTTGGCGTCGAGCGCCGCCTGCAATTTTGCCAGCGCAGGCTTCAAGTGCCGTTCGATGTCGATCGCCGCGGCGATATGCATCGCCGTCGGAATCGAATCGTTCGACGACTGTGACATGTTGACGTGATCGTTCGGATGCACCGGCGATTTCGAGCCGAGTTCGCCGCCGAGCGCCACGTTGGCGGCGTTTGCGATCACCTCGTTGACATTCATGTTGGTCTGCGTGCCCGAGCCGGTCTGCCACACCAGCAGCGGGAAGTTCTCGTCGAGTTTGCCGTCGGCGATCTCCTGCGCCACGGCGATGATGGCGTTGGCGCGCTTGTCGTCGAGCGAACCGAGATCGCGATTGACCTCCGCGGCGGCGCGCTTGATCAGGCCCAGCGCATGGATGATGCCGATCGGCATACGCTCGGTGCCGATGCGGAAATTGTGCAGCGAGCGTTCGGTCTGCGCGCCCCAGAGTTTGTCGGCGGGAATCTCGATCGGCCCGAAGGCGTCGCTGTCGGTGCGGGTTTTGGCGGGCGTGTCGCGGGTTTCGGCCATGATGAAAAGGTCCAGAACCGCCGGGGCGGCGGCGATCCGCTGAACCTATGCCGAATGGCCGCCGGGACAAGTCACGGCGGGCACAGGCCTACAAAAGCACGCGCTATTTCTTGCGGAAGCGGTCGAGCCGGACGACTTCACCACCGCTGCCGGCAGGCTTGTCCGGTTTGTCCGGCTTTTCGGTCTGCTCGGCTTTCTTGGCGGCGGACGCCGCGGGTGCGGGCGCAGGCGCCGGGGCGGGCGGCACCGAATTCGGCGGCGCCACGGCGGCGGCCGGCGTGGGCGTCAGGCGCTTCTTGATGGCAGGCTTGTCGGCGGTCTGGGCATCGGCAGGGGCCTGCGCGCCTTCGCCTTCGGTGACCTCCTCGAACTGCAGTCCGAACTGCACCGACGGGTCGAAGAAACCCTTGATGGCGTCGAACGGCACCATGAGCTTTTCCGGCACTCCGCCGAACGACAGGCCGACCTCGAAGGCCGTGTCGTGCACCTCGAGATCCCAGTATTGGTGCTGCAGGATGATGGTCATCTCTTCCGCATACTGCGCGCGCAGCCGGTTCGACAGGCGCACGCCCTCGGCACGGGTGTCGAAGGAAATGTAGAAATGGTGGTCGCCCGGCAACTGGCCCTTTTTCGCGGTATCCACAAGCACGTTGCGCACGACGCTGCGCAGCGCCTGCTGGGTGAGGAGATCGTAGCGGATGTGGTCGGCCATGCGGAGTAGCGGTGTCCCGCGCCTTGTTCGGACAGATTCGCCGGATGCTAGCGCGCCGGCCGCCGAAAGGCACCCTGCGCGAGTTCCCGGCGTGGGGAGTATTTGGAAGCCCCGGCGCGGAAATGGAAGTGGTTTGGAAGCGGTAGCCCGGAAAAATGAAAGTGGAGGCTTCTGTTGCCAGGTGCCTCCGAACCCCGCCTAACCGCTGCTAAGACGGCTAGGGCTTGTAGGCTTGGTTAGTCAAACCGCTTACGCAGCCTGAGCAACCGGAGCATAGTTGTCGTTGGCAACTATGGAATTGGCCCGATAACGGCGGAACCATGCCGAGCAAAAGTCCGCCCTTTACGCCCTCGTCGATCCTATTTCGCCCCCGCCAAAGCCCAGTTTTGGCCGGATAGGTCCGGTTTTGCCGGGCCCGCCCTTTGGGCTTTGGTGGAGGCGCCGGGTACTGCCCCCGGGTCCGAAAGGTTTATTACGACGGCCGTTTATCGCCATAGCCGGGTTGCCCCGGCGCCTCCCAATATAGGGGCGATCGGTTAAGGAAAAAAGCCCCCGGCGCGATGTTTTGCGGGAAAGATTCCTATTATTCACGGTGAAATTTCGGTTCCAGGGGATTTAAAGCCTAAAATAATCCCGAATTGTTGCGCCCGGGGATAAGTCGCGGCCCATGCCGCACGGCGCCGCGACAGCGGCTGTTGTCCTCGAACTGATGGCGGGGCGCCCGCGAACGGCCGCCAAGACTGTTTCGCCGCGGACCCCGCCCGTGATACCGATCACGTCCGATCACCGTTCGAGACATGCCGTCAAAGCATAGGTCAATTCCTCCCCATGGAGCTGCGCGAACTCCGTAACTTCATGCGCGTTGCGCGTGCCGGCAGCGTCACCCGCGGCGGCCGAACTGCGGCTGGCTCAGCCGCCGCTCAGCCGGCAGATCAAGAAGCTCGAGCACGAGCTCGGCGTGCCGCTGTTCTCGCGGCACGGCCGCGGCGTGCGCTTGAGTGCGGCGGGCTCGCTGCTCTTGGAGCGGGCCGAGGCGATCGCGCAGCTTGTGCATCAGACCAGCGAGGAAATCCGCGAAGACCGCTCGCCGCGCGGCCGGATCGCGCTTGGCGTCCCGCCCATCGGCGGGCGGCTGATCATCGCGCCTTTCGTCGAGCGCTTCCAGAAGGCATGGCCGCTCGTCACGCTCCACATGCGCGAAGGCGTCACCTCATCGTTGCAGGAGTGGCTTCTGGAAAAGCGCATCGATATCGCGATCCTGCACAATCCGCCGCATTTGGAGACCCTGGATATCGCGCCGATTCTGCTGGAGCGGATGCTGGTGATCGGGCCGCCGAAGCAGCACATCAAGGACGGCCCGCATCCCGCCTCGTTCCGCATCCGCAATCTCGGCGAGTTGCCGCTGATCCTGCCGAACATGGCGCACAATAACCGGCGGCTGGTCGAACAGGCGGCGATCGAACACGGCCTGCGCCTGCGCATCAAGATCGAGGCGGACAGTGTTGCTTTCGCCAAGGCGCTGGTGGAGCAGGGGCTCGGCTACACGATCCTGACTTATGCCGCCGTGCAGGAAGAACTGATGCAGGAGCGGCTGACGGCCTATCCGATCGTGCGGCCGACATTGTCGACGCAGGTCAGCCTCGTCACCTTGCGCGACGCACGCCGCACCAAGTTGATCGGCGCCGCGAGCGAGGTGCTGCACGATGTGTGCCGCACAGTTGTGCGCGGCGGCGGCTGGTCGGGCGCGCAGCTTTGTTGAAGGCTTTCAACCCTCCCCCCGCGAAGCGGCGGGGAGGGCCGGTGAGTATCGCTGTAAGCGATGCTCACCGGGGTGCGGGGCTCACTTCACGCGACGCGATAATTGGTTTGCGTTAACCCCCCACCCCCGACCCTTCCCCGCCACGCGCAAGAGCGCGTAGGGGAGGGGAACAGAAAGCCATGCCGAAATAATATCGCTGGAAATGTTCCCACGGCATCGGCGGTCATCTAGCTTCGTCGAACGGAAAAGCCGGAGATGCATCCGGCGTTTGTCGTGGGGGAGGATTCCCGTGAAAGCTTTCAGGCTGTCGCTCGTCGCGCTTTGCATCGCCCTGTGTCCGGCGCTGAGCCTGGCGCAGAATTTTCCGAACAGGACGATCCGCATGATCGTTCCGTTCCCGGCTGGCGGTCCGAACGACATCATCGCGCGCGTGGTCGCGCAGCGGATGTCGCAGATCCTCAACCAGACCGTCATCATCGATAACCGCACCGGGCAGGGCGGCGTGCTCGGCACCGATCTGGTCGCGAAGGCGGCGCCCGACGGCTACACTATCGCCATGACGAGCCTCGGCGCGCTGGCGATCAGCCCGAGCATGGAGAAGGTCGCCTACGACGCGTCCAAGGACCTTGCGCCGGTGACGCTCGTGGCGCAGGTGCCCGAAATGCTGGTCGTCGCCACCAACGTACCCGCCAACAATATGCGGGAACTGGTGGCGCTGGCGAAATCGCAGCCGGGCAAGATGAACTTCGGATCGTCCGGTCCGGGAAGCCTGCCGCATCTCGCCGGCGAGTTGTTCAAACTCACTGGCAAGATCGATCTCGTGCACGTGCCCTATCGCGGCGCGGCGCCCGCAGTGAACGATCTCCTGGCGCAGCAGGTGCAGATGGCCTTTTTCGATCTGCCGGTGCTGCTGCCGCAGGTGAAGGCCGGCAAGATCAGGCCGATCGCGATTGGCGCGCCGCAGCGCGCAGCGAGCGTGCCCGATGTACCGACGACGACCGAAGTCGGCATGCCCGACCTGCAGACGGAGAACTGGTACGGCCTCGTGGCGCCGGGCAAAACTCCGCCGGAGGTCATCGCGGTGCTGAACAAAGCCGCGGTCGACGCGATCAAGGATCCGCAGGTGGCCGAGAAACTGGCGAGCCAGGGCGCGATCCTGGTCGGCGACAGCCCCGAGCACTTCCGCGATTATATCGCCACCGAGACCAAGCGCTGGGCGAAGGTTATCAAGGATGCCGGCGTGCAGACCGAGAAGTAGGAGCGCGGCCGTTTCGCAATGGACTTAGGCGACCAGACATTTGTGTTGCGCTCGACGCTGACGTCGCCCTTCGGCCGCAAGGTGCGCATGGCGGCCGAGGTCTTGAAGGTGAGCGGCTGCCTGAATGTCGTGCCGGCTGACACGCTCGACGCGAACGACACGCTGCGGGAGCAGAACCCGCTCGGCAAGTTGCCGTGCCTGCTGCTCACGGACGGCACGGCAATCTACGGCAGCGGCGTGATCATCGAATTCCTGCAAGACCTCGCCGGCAGCGAACAACTGCTGCCGCGGAGCGGGCTCGCGCGCTTCACGGCGCTGACGCGCGCCGCGCTCGCGGACGGCATCGGCGAAGCGGCGCTGCTGATGGTGTACGAGGGCCGCTTCCGCGACGCCGGTACGTTTTCCGAGCGTTGGCTCGATCACCAGCGCGGCAAGATCGCGCGTGCGCTCACCGTGTTCGTGGCCGCGCCGCCCGCGGCGGACAAGACTGATCTCGTGTCGATTGGGTTGTCGTGCGCCCTCGGCTATCTCGACTGGCGCAAGCCGGTTGAATGGCGGGCGTCGTATCCGCAACTGGCCGCGTGGCTTGAAGATTTCGCCGCGCACGAGCCGGCCTTCGCGCACACCGCGGCGCCGACATGATCCGCAACGCGCGGAGCGAAGCCGCGCTATAGTGCCGCGGTCATGTCCGATTCCACAGCTGCCCCAGCCGCGCCGGCGCCGGTTCGCCAGACACTGTCCGAATTGTTTCTCGCCTTTGCCGCCGTGTCCCTGGCGTCGTTCGGCGGCGCCTTGCCTTGGTCGCGGCGGATGATCGTCGAGCGCAAAGGCTGGATGACGGCGCAAGAGTTCAACGAGACCTTCGCGCTGTCGCAATTCCTGCCTGGACCGAACACGATCAATTTCTCCGTGGTGTTCGGCGCCCGTTTTGCCGGCGTCGCCGGCGCGGCCACGGCGGTCGCGGGCCTGCTCGGGCCGCCTCTGCTCATCATCATCGTGCTGGCTGTTCTTTACGCGCACTATGGCGATCTGCCGACGCTCGGCCGCATCCTATCCGGCATCACCGCCGCAGCGGCCGGCCTGCTGATCGCCGTGGTTGGTAAGATGGCGGCACCGATGTTCGTCAAGCGCTGGGACTGGGCGCCGGTGGTGGCGATTTTGGCCTTTGCCGGCGTCGCCATCATGCGCTGGCCGTTGCCTATAGTGTTTCTGGTGATCGCTCCGGTGAGCATTGTCTTCGCGTGGTTCAAGCGATGAAGGACAATACGCTCGTCACCTAGTTCGCTTACTTTGCGCTGCTGTCGCTGTTCGCTGTCGGCGGCGCCAATGCGGCGATTCCGGAGATCCATCGCATCGCCGTCGATGCAATGCATTGGCTCAACGACAAGCAATTCGCCGACATGTTCGCGATCTCGCAATTGTCGCCTGGGCCGAACGTGATCATCGTCACGCTGATCGGATACCATGTCGCCGGGTTCACCGGTGCGGCGGTGGCGACGGTGGCGATGTGCGGCCCGACCAGCGTGCTCGCTTTCTTCGTCGCGAAAGTCTGGGACCGCTTCAAGGATGCACGCTGGCGCATTGCGGTACAGACCGGGCTGGTGCCGGTCTCGCTTGGTCTCATTGGCGCCAGCGCCTTCGTGCTCGCGGGCGCCGCCGACCACAATGTCTATGCCGCACTCGTCACCGCGGCGACCGCCCTGATCGTGTTTGCGACCCGCATCAGCCCCCTCTGGCTGTTCGCCGCCGGAGGTCTGTTGGGGCTCAGCGGCTGGTTGTGATCTCTTCGGTTCCGTGTGCGTGTATTTATATTTTGGTTATATCGTGCCGTGCGCCCGCGACGTGCGCCGTGTTTCCTTGCGCAAAAGAATTATCCTTTAGTCTTGTATTGACCTGCAAGTACGCATTGGGCCAGTAAGTTTTCTATGCTAGGAATTGCTTGAGCCGGCCGAGCCGAGGGGTGGCCGGACAGCAATAAGAAGACTTGCAGGAGGATGGCGCGATGTCCGAGGGGGCCAAAACCTCCCCACACCGGGGTGGGTTTCGTTTCAGAGTGCGCGGACCGCGCGACTTCTACGGTGGCCTGGCGCTGATCGCGCTGGCCATCATCGCCCTCTTGGCGGCCGGCGATCTTCCCGGCCAGCAAGGCTTCGCTTTCGGTCCGGGAACCGCCCCGCGCATGTTCGCCACGCTGCTCGCCGTCATCGGCGCGGTGGTCGCCCTGACCGGGCTGCTCGTCGACGGGGAGCCGATCGGGCACTTCGCGGTACGCGGCCCGGCTTATGTGCTGGTGGCGATCCTGCTCTTTGCCCTCATGATCCGCGGCTTCACCATCGGCGGCCTTCGCTTGCCGCCGCTCGGCCTGGTGCCGTCCACCTTCGTCGCCTTCATCGTGTCGATCATGGGATCCAGCGAGATGCGCTGGATCGAAAGCCTGATCGCGGCCGTGACGATGACCGCCTTCTGCGTGCTGCTGTTCGTCTATCTGCTGCAGCTTCCCTTCCAACTCTGGCCCTGGGTTTGAGTGGGGAGCACATGACTGACCTTTTCAGCAATCTCTGGCTCGGCTTCTCGATCGCGGCCCAGCCCTACAATCTCGGCTTCTGCCTGCTCGGCGCGTTCGTGGGCACGCTGGTCGGCGTACTGCCGGGCATCGGCACGGTGGCGACGGTCGCCATGCTGCTGCCGATCACCTTCGGCCTGCCTCCTGTCGGCGCGCTGATCATGCTCGCTGGCATCTATTACGGCGCGCAATATGGCGGCTCGACCACGTCGATCCTGGTCAATATTCCCGGCGAGGCCACCTCGGTAGTGACGTGTCTCGATGGGCACCAGATGGCGCGGCAGGGCAGGGCCGGTGCAGCGCTGTCGATCGCCGCCATCGGCTCGTTCATCGCCGGCTGCGTTTCGACGATCCTCGTGGCGGCGCTTGGCGTGCCGCTCACCTCGATCGCGCTGCTGTTCGGCCCGGCTGAGTATTTCTCGCTGATGGTGCTTGGCCTGATCTTCGCGGTGGTGCTGGCGAAGGGCTCGGTGCCGAAGGCCATCGCCATGATTATTCTCGGGCTGCTGCTGTCGATGATCGGCTCCGATCTCGAGACCGGCGCCGGGCGCATGACGTTCGATATTCCCGAACTGTCGGACGGCATCGGCTTCACCAACGTCGCCATGGGCCTGTTCGGCTTTGCCGAGATCATCCGCAATCTCGAAATGTCGCAGGAGAGCCGCGACATCGTGAAGGGCAAGATCAAGGGCCTGATGCCGACGCGGCAGGACCTGAAGGATTCCTCGGGTGCCATCGTTCGCGGCACGATCCTCGGATCGATCCTCGGCATCCTCCCCGGCGGCGGCGCGGTGGTCGCCTCGTTCGCGGCCTACACATTCGAGAAGCGCATCTCCAAGCATCCGGAGCGCTTCGGCCGCGGCGCCATCGAGGGCGTGGCGGCGCCGGAAAGCGCCAACAACGCGGCGGCGCAGACCTCGTTCATCCCGCTGCTCACCCTCGGCATCCCGCCGAATCCGGTGATGGCGCTGATGGTCGGCGCCATGACCATTCACGGCATCGTGCCGGGCCCGCAGGTCATGACCAAGCAGCCCGAGCTGTTCTGGGGCATGATCGCCTCGATGTGGATCGGCAACCTGATGCTGATCGTCATCAACCTGCCGCTGGTCGGCATGTGGGTGCGGCTGCTGCGGGTGCCGTACCGGCATCTGTTCCCGATGATCGTGATCTTCTGCTGCATCGGGGTGTATTCGCTCAACAACGCGCCGTTCGATGTGTCGATGACGGCGATCTTCGGCATCGTCGGCTACTGGCTGGTGAAGCACGACTTCGAGCCGGCGCCGATGATCCTGGGCTTCGTGCTCGGCCCGCTGATGGAGGAGAACCTGCGCCGCGCCATGCTGATCGCCCGCGGCGACGCCAGTGTGTTCGTGACGCGGCCGCTTTCGGCGACGCTGCTCGCCATCGCGCTGTTCCTGCTGGTGCTGGCGGTGCTGCCGTCGCTGCGCGCCAAGCGCGACGAGGTGTTCACCGAATAGCCCGCGGTCCGCCGGACCGGCAAACGCTTGTGCAAAAAGGGGCGGTGCAAGCCGCCCCTTTTCATTTTGACGACTATATAGATAGAGCGACGGGCTGGCTTCGCCCGGATGCTCCGCAGCGGTATTCTGCCGCTTGCGGACATTGAGTCGCGGACCATTGCAGGAAATCATTGGGCGGCCGATGCGGCAATACCTCGAACTGATGGAGCATGTGCTCGCCGACGGCGTGGAAAAGCGCGACCGCACCGGCACCGGCACATTGTCGGTGTTCGGCCATCAGATGCGCTTCGATCTGGCGCAGGGCTTTCCGCTCACCACCACCAAGAAGCTGCACGTCAAATCGATCGTGTACGAACTGCTCTGGTTCCTCGCCGGCGACACCAACATCAAATATCTCAACGACCACGGCGTCCGCATCTGGGACGAATGGGCCGACGAACGCGGCGACCTCGGGCCGGTCTACGGCCGGCAGTGGCGCTCGTGGCCGGCGCACGACGGCCGCACCATCGACCAGATCGGCAATGTGGTGGAGATGATCAAGCGCAATCCGGATTCGCGCCGGCTGATCGTCACCGCCTGGAATCCGGCCGACGTGGACAAGATGGCGCTGCCGCCGTGCCATTGTCTGTTTCAGTTCTATGTCGCGGAGGGCA
>DASXOK010000520.1:0-13027 GCA_036494425.1 Pseudolabrys sp. | reverse complement strand
AAAGGTTGTGAAAGGATTTCGTGCACATTACGACCGTCTATCCGAGCGCTGCCACCCGAATTCGCTTGGGCACAATTTCATGTTTGCGAAGCTGGACCGCGAAGAGGGTACAACAAGGTACAGCGACGATACTGAACCCGTTCGCAACGCGAAGCTTGTCATGACAGCGATTGCACCTGTGTCGCTCGTGGAGTCGCTGATGAAGCAGCTTGATGCGTCCGTCTTGGAGGTCGCGGAATTTCACCACAGAGCGGCCCTGTCCGCCGGCAAAAAGAAAAATGAAATTAGCTAAGTAACTTGGTGCCCCCACCCCGGCTGCATTCGTCAGCCGACCCTCCCCGCAAGCGGGAGGGTGAAAAAGCCCCGCCATTTGCGGCGGGGCAAGTTGGGAGGTGCGAGCCCTTCTGGGCTCAGTTCAAGACGCACGCACGCAACAAGCGGGGAGTGGTCTCACCAGTCCGGTAAGCGGTGCGGTCGCACGCAAGTGGAAGCGCCGGGGCTGTTCATCCACCGATGTCGGGTTTACCCGACATCGGATCTTTAAGTGCGCAAGTCGGCTACAGCCGACTTGCGATGGCTCGCTTCGCTCGCACGTCCGGATGACGTGGAGAGGTTTGCCACTTGCTCCGCTCATTGCCGCGCACGCGGGAATCCAACGATGCTCGGTAAATCAGTCATGTTGCGCTGGGTCCCCGCTTTCGCGGGGACGAACGGGTGATTGCGTACGCTCTCGGAGAACGAAGGGGCAGGGTGCACCGGTTCACTGAAAACAAAGCCGCGACTTCACTGAAACCGGCAACGCGGAAACGAACACCCAAAAACAAAACGGGGCGCCTCGGCGCCCCGTTCCGCGTGATCCGCCTCAAGCGGGGATCCGTTCGTCGTGCTCGGTCGGCTCGCGCAGCACGTAGCCGCGGCCCCACACCGTCTCGATGTAGTTCTTGCCCGAGGAGGCGTTGGCCAGCTTCTTGCGCAGCTTGCAGATGAACACGTCGATGATCTTGAGTTCCGGCTCGTCCATGCCGCCGTAGAGATGGTTGAGGAACATCTCCTTGGTGAGCGTCGTCCCCTTGCGCAGGGAGAGCAGCTCGAGCATCTGGTATTCCTTGCCGGTCAGGTGCACGCGCTGGCCGGTGACCTCCACTGTCTTGGTGTCGAGATTGACCACGAGGTCGCCGGTGTTGATGACCGACTGGGCGTGCCCCTTGGAGCGGCGGACGATCGCGTGGATGCGCGCGATCAGCTCGTCCTTGTGGAAGGGCTTGGTCATGTAGTCGTCGGCGCCGAAGCCGAGACCCTTCACCTTGTCTTCGATGCCGGCGAGGCCGGAGAGGATGAGGATCGGTGTCTTCACCTTGGACACCCGCAGCGAGCGGAGAACCTCGAACCCGGACATGTCGGGGAGGTTCAGGTCCAGGAGGATGATGTCGTAATCGTAGAGCTTGCCGAGGTCGACACCCTCTTCGCCGAGGTCCGTCGTATAGACGTTGAAGCTCTCGGACTTGAGCATCAGCTCGATGGACTGGGCGGTCGCGCTGTCGTCTTCAATGAGTAGAACGCGCATTTAAGTCCCCTTCTCGCCGCAACCGGGCCTTTAAGGTCAGCGCCGCTAAGGCGGCGAGTTTGAAAAACGCTGTGGGACAAACTGATTCGACACTATCCACGCATGGTTAACAAAACCTGATTCTCACTGGCAAGCGCGCCGTAGGCAGGCCCCGGCGAATCGGCGTAAGATATTGCCAGCAAGTGGTTTTTTGGCCACGCGCCTGGTTATTGCTCCAGTTGCAGAGTTGCGTATCTCCAACTCTTTCGGATTCGCCCATCCCGTCCTGGCCGGGCGACTCGTGTGCCTAATCCCATGGACGATGACCCAATGATTAACGACGCGGGTAAACAACGGGTTAAAGACAGGGGTCTGGCAGTAAGCCTAAGGGCGAGTTTACGGCAAAGTGTGGCGGCTGGGACAAATACAGCGCACATGGGCAAGGTTGTGTTTGCCGGTGTGGTGGGTTGGTATGGCGGTGCCGTAGTCTCAGGGTCATTCCGGGGCGCGAGCGCAGCGAGCGAGCCAGGAATCCATAGCCTTCAACCCAGTGGAGTATGGATTCCCGACTCGGCCCTGCGGGCCGGCCCGGAATGACCGGGAGATGAGATGAAAGCCCTGGCCGAACAGATCGGCGATATCGACGGCGTGGAGATCTATGGCCGCGTCGCCGGCGTGCGCGGGCTGATGCTGGAGATCGCAGGCCCCATCCACGCCATGTCGGTCGGTGCACGACTGAACGTCGGCACCGATGGCGGGCGAGGCATTCCCTGCGAGGTGGTCGGCTTCGACGGCAGCCACGCCCTGGCCATGCCCTTCGCGCCGCTCGACGGCGTGCGGCGCGGCGACCGCGCGGTGGTGGCGAGTGCGGCCGGCGCGATCCGCCCGTCGGAAGGCTGGCTCGGCCGCGTCGTCAATGCCATGGGCGAACCGATCGACGGCCTGGGGCCGCTGCCGGCGGGGCTGGCGCCTTATTCCTTCCGCGCCTCGCCGCCGCCGGCGCACAAGCGCCGGCGCGTCGGCCAACCGCTCGATCTCGGCGTACGCGCGCTCAATACCTTCATTACCTGCTGCCGCGGCCAGCGCATGGGCATATTCGCCGGCTCCGGCGTCGGCAAGTCGGTGCTCCTGTCGATGATGGCCCGCAACGTCGCCGCCGACGTCTCGGTCATTGGCCTGGTCGGCGAGCGCGGCCGCGAGGTGCAGGAGTTCATCCAGGACGACCTCGGCGCCGAAGGCCTGGCGCGGTCGGTGGTGGTGGTCTCGACCTCGGACGAACCGGCGTTGATGCGGCGGCAGGCGGCGTATCTGACGCTCGCCATCGGCGAGTTCTTCCGCGACATGCACAAAGATGTGCTGGTGCTGATGGACTCGGTCACGCGTTTCGCCATGGCGCAGCGCGAGATCGGCCTCTCCGCGGGCGAGCCTCCTACCGCCAAGGGTTACACGCCGACGGTGTTCACCGAATTGCCGCGCCTCCTGGAGCGCGCGGGTCCTGGCATGGAGCAGGGCACCATCACCGGCATCTTCACGGTGCTGGTCGACGGCGACGATCATAATGAGCCGGTGGCCGATGCGGTGCGTGGCATCCTCGACGGCCACATCGTCATGGAGCGCGCCATCGCCGAACGCGGGCGCTACCCGGCCATCAACATCCTGAAGTCGATCTCGCGCACCATGCCGCGCGCGGCCGATCCGAACTTCTTGGCCGAGATCACCCGGGCCAAGCAGGTGATGGCGACGTACTCAGATATGGAGGAACTGATCCGCCTGGGCGCCTACCGGCCCGGCTCCAGCGCCGAAGTGGACGAGGCGATCGGTTTCCACAAGCCGCTGGAGCGCTTTCTCGGCCAGAGAAAGGATGAATCGACCAGTTTGCTGGACGGTTATCAACGGCTTCAGCGCATCCTGGCCGGCGTGGAAACCGAAAACTAACGTTATTGATCCAGATTAACCCCCACTGAACGTCCGGGCCGTCGCGCCAGGCCGGCCATACGGCCTCGCGCGAGCGGAAAATTCGGGGCTTCGGGGGAGTAACAAGTCGATGAAGTCACGCGAGACCCTCATTCGCCTGAAGAAGTTCCAGGTCGACGAGAAACGGCGCAAGGTCGCGCAGATCGAAACCATGATCGCGGAGTTCGACCGCATCGCGGCGGAACTCGAGCGCGAGATCAAGGTCGAGCAGGACCGCGCCGGCATCCATGACCCCGGCCATTTCGCCTATCCGACCTATGCCAAGGCGGCGATGACTCGCCGCGAGAACCTGCAGCGCTCAGCCGGCGAGCTGAAGGCCCAACTCGACGACGCCAAGGCGGCGCTCGGCGAAGCCTTCGAGGAATTAAAGAAGGTCGAGATGCTCGACGAGCGCGACCAGCAGCGCGAGAAGGCGGAAGCGAACGCGCGCGAGCAGGCCGAGCTCGACCGCATCGCGGCGATGCGATTCAACGCCGGCGGCGCGCACGCCTGACGCCTCTCAGGCATTTTTGAGGTGGATCATGGCCGGCGCGTCCGGCCATGACTATTTTTGCGCCTCGTGTGACGCCGTTCACAAGCGCGGGGGCCGTGCCGCGTTATGTCATTGGCGCGGCGTTTGCATGGCAGGGGAGGCCTCTCGCCAGGCACCACCTTCAGGAGCGCGACGTGAGACAACACCGGAAAGCGAAAGCGATCGCCATGGCGCAAGACTCGCGGCTTCAATTCGTCATCAACGCCGCCGGCGTGCTCACCGTGCTGCTGCTCGCGGCCATGGTCGAGGTCGCGGCGCTCCAGCATTTCGATGCCGGGTTCCAACTCGACGCGGCGCAACTCCAGGCGTCGCACCCGGCCTTGCAGCACTTGATCGCGCGGTAAGCGCGACCCGTAGCAACCATTAAAAGATCGTCGGCCGACGTAGCGTAGGATGACGCCGGGCTCGCCGCCGTCAAGGCGTGGCCTGGTGATGGCGGAATGTGGCGCGGAACGCGCCGAGCCCATCTTATGATCGCCGCCCTTACTTCTTGTTGTCAGATGGCTTCTCGGCCGGGGCCGGTTTCGCCTTCATCTCCTTCAGCTCACCCTCGAGCTTTCCCATCGCCGCCTTGAGCGTGACGATCTCGGCCTTCGCCGCGGCAAGCTCGCGGCCGGCGGCGGCGAGCTTCTCGTTCGTCTCTCGAGTCTGCTTGACGAGCATCTGCTGCAACAGCTCGATATTGGCCTGAAGGCAGCCGGTGCGGCGCTCCATCTGCTTTTCGGCGGTGCAGAGCTCCATGCCGCGGATGTCCTGCGCGGACGCACGCGACAGCGGCAACACCACGAACAGCAGTGCGATGGAGATGAGGCGATGAGGATTCATCGGTCGGCGTCGTATTCGTCGCTGCAATAAGTGCCTCCCTGATAGCGGTCGCCGATCGGGTTCGGCGGGAGCTTCGCCTGCACTGCCATGGCTTGTGCGCGATGATCCTCCGCGCGGCCCTGCGGCCTATAGCCGAAGCGGCGCGCATTGCTGTTGTCCCACCAGGCGGCAGCGTTGTCGGACATGCCATAGAAGATCTCGAAGCGGATATCGGGATGCTCGAGCCCGATGTGGATGAGCTGCACGAGGTCGTCCGGCTTGAGCCAGATCGACAGGCGCCGCTCGTCGATCGGCAGATCGCCGAAATTGCCGATGCGCAAACAGGTGACGCGCAGGCCGTGCTTCTCGGCATAGAGTGCGCCGAGCGCCTCGCCGAAGGCCTTGCTGACGCCGTAGCGGCTGTCCGGCCGCACGGTGACATCGACGCCGATCTTCTTCGCGCGCGGATAGAAACCCATTGCGTGGTTGGAGGACGCGAAAACCACGCGCTTCACCTTGGCGCGATAGGCGGCCTCGAACAGATTGTAGCAGCCGATGATGTTCGACTGAAGGATCGTATCCCAAGGGCCTTCGACCGAATAGCCGCCGAGATGCACGATGCCCTCGACGCCTTCGACAATCTTCGCGACCTGAGCGGGATCGGCGAGATCGGCGGCGATGAAGGTCTCATCGTGCGCGAGGTCGGAAGGCGTGCGCAGGTCGCTCCAGACGATGCGCGGATAGAGTCCTTTCATGAGCGTGCGCAGGCGCGTGCCGATGCCGCCCGCCGCGCCGGTGACGAGGATGGTTTGCATCCTACCCTCGCCCCGCGAAGCGATGGGGAGGGGAGGCGAGAGGCTGTACCGAATCAATTTGCATTACTTCCCCTCATTCCCCGATCCGATCTTCTCGTAGCGGCGGCGGCTGTTGACGAGGTGGCGCCGCATCGCCGCGCGCGCCCGCGTCACCGCGCGCGCCTGGATGGCGCGCAGAATCTCCTCGTGCTCTTTCTGGAAGAGGTCGAGCTGCACGCGGCGCGCCGCCGGGCCTTTGCCCTGCCATATCGTGCGCCGCGGGATGATGATGCGGCCGAGATATTCGAGAAAGCGTGTGAACTGCGGATTGCCGGTCGCCTCGGCGATGGCGCAGTGGAAGGCGAAGTCCTGATCGACGGCATTCTCGTTGCGGTCGATGGCGCCCTGCACGGCGGCGCATTTCTCGGTGATCGTCCTGATCTGCGCCGCCGAGGCGCGCTCGGCGGCGAGGCCGGCGGCTTCCACCTCGGCCCCGGTGCGCAGCTCCATGACGTTGAGCACTTCGCGCAACGGCGAGTGCTCGTCGAAATCGACGCGGAAGGGCCGGCGCACCTGTTCGGCGACGAAGGCGCCCACGCCCTGACGCGTCACCACCAGCCGGTCGGCGCGCAGCGCGGCGACCGCTTCGCGGATGACGGTGCGGCTGACGCCGGTGGCGGCGATCATCTCCTGCTCGGTCGGCAGCTTGGACCCGGGCGGCAGCTTGCCGCTGGTAATGTCGGCAGTGAGCCGCGCCACCAGTTCGGCGGTGAGCCGGCGCGGGGCGTCGAGCGGCTGCAACAAGCTGAGATTATTCGGCGCAAGCTTGGCCAAGGGCGCGTGTACCGTCTTGACAGGGTCCGGAGAGGTCAGGTCATCATATGACCTGACGAATAGCACGCAAACGCGGCGAGGATCAATCAACCGCGCCCGCGGCGCCTGGAAATGCCATCTCGTTTCGGCACGTCCGAGCGCCGGCAGACATTCAATGCGGGAGAGATATCGTCCATGAACACCAGTGCAGCCTTGTTGGCTTTAGGGATCGCGGCCGGCGCGGCGTCCGTGATGCTCGGCGCCGTGCATGCGCAGCAGAAGATCGTGCTGAAGGCATCCGACGTGCACCCCAGCGGCTATCCGACCGTGGTGGCGGTTGAGACGATGGGCAAGAAGCTGTCCGACGCGACCAATGGGCGCATCAGCGTGCAGATGTTCCCTGCCATGCAACTCGGCGGCGAAAAGGAGACGATCGAACAGACGCAGGTGAATGCGATCCAGCTCACGCGCGCGAGCGTCGGCGCGCTCGGCCCGGTGATCCCCGATCTCAACGTGTTCAACCTGCCGTTTTTGTTCCGCAACATCGCGCATATGCAGCAGGTAATCGACGGGCCGATCGGCCAGGAGCTGCTCGACAAGGTCACCAACAATCCGCAGGCGGGGCTTGTGGCGCTTTGCTGGATGGATGCCGGCGCGCGCTCGCTCTACGACACCAAGAAGCCGATCCACGTGATCGGCGATCTCAAGGGCATGAAATTCCGCGTCATGGGCAATCCCATGTTCGTGGACATGATGAACGCGCTGGGCGGCAACGGTGTCGCCATGGGCTACGACCAGGTGTTCAACGCGCTGCAGACCGGCGTGGTCGATGGCGCCGAGAACAATCCGCCGAGCTTCGTGTTCGACAATCACTTTCAGGCGGCGAAGTATTACACGCTCACCGAGCACCTGATCGTGCCGGAGATCCTGGTAATGTCGAAGCGGGCCTGGGACCAGATGTCGAAGGACGATCAAGCGCTGGTGCGGAAGGTCGCACGCGAGGCACAGCTCGACGAGCGCAAGCTGTGGACCGAGTACGAGCAGCAGGCGATGGCAAAGGCCAAGGCCGCCGGCGTCACGGTGATCGAGGTCGCCGACAAGAAGCCGTATCAGGACGCGGTGAAGCCGGTCTGGGATAAGTACGGGCCGAAGTTCGCCGACCTGATCAAGCGCATCCAGGACGTGAAGTAGCGCTTCCTATCCCTCCCCCGCTTGCGGGGGGAGGGTGGCGAGCGGAGCGAGCCGGGTGGGGGTGCGGTACGTCACGACTGACCCCACCCCCGGCGCTTCGCGCCGGACCTTCCCCTTGCAGGGGAGGGATGGAGACCGCGCCGGCGCTCAGGCGATAACCAGCTCTCTGCATCGAGGTGACGATGGCCACCCACTTCCGCAAAGCGATGGACCTTCTCTATCTTGCCTGCGTCGTCATCGCCGGCGTCGCGCTGGTGCTGATCTCCGCAGTGATCCCTTGGGCCGTCTATACGCGCTACGTGCTCAACAGCGCGGCGTCCTGGCCGGAGCCGATGGCGGTGCTGCTTACCATCGTGCTCACCTTCTTCGGCGCGGCCGCCTGCTACCGGCTCGATCTGCACATGAACGTCAACATCTTCGTCGCGACGCTGCCGGAGCGGCCGCGCCACTACGCTTCTCTACTGGTCGAGGTGCTGATGACCGTGGTGGCGGCCTTCATGTTCGTCTACGGCATCAAGCTGGTGAACACGACCTGGTACAACACCATCGCCGATTTCCCCTCGCTCTCGGTCGGCGTCACCTATCTGCCGATCCCCATCGGCGGCGCCATCACGCTGCTGTTCATCGTGGAGCGGCTGACCATCGGCCGCCCGCCAGAGGCCGGCGGCGATCCGCACGCGACAGTGCCGTTCGAGTAGAGCAGACCACGCATGGACATTTTCATCCTCCTCGGCACGCTGTTCCTGTGCTTCGGCATTGGCATGCCAATCTCCTATTCGCTCGGCCTTGGCGCGCTGGTCGGCGCGATGTGGATCGGCATTCCGCTCGAAGCGGTGATGCTGAAGATCTCCGACGGCGTCAGCAAAGTGGCGATGCTGACCATCCCCTTCTTCGTGCTTGCCGGCGCGATCATGGCGGAAGGTGGCATGGCCCGGCGGCTGGTCGCCTTCGCCAATGTGTTGGTCGGCTTGGTGCGCGTGCGCGGCGGATTGTCGGCGGTGAACATCCTCGCGACAACGTTCCTCTCCGGCATTTCCGGCTCGTCGGTCGCGGACACCTCGGCCATCGGCTCGGTGATGATCCCGCAGATGGAGCGCGTCGGCTATCCGCGCCCCTTCGCCACCAACGTCACCATCAGCGCTTCCGTGCAGGCGATCCTGGTGCCGCCGAGCCACAACGCGGTGATCTACTCGCTGGCGACCGGCGGCACGATCTCCATCATCAGCCTGTTCATGGCCGGCGTCGTGCCCGGCCTGCTGCTCGGCGCCGCGCTTATTTTGCTGTGCATCTTCATCGCCTACCGCGACGGCCATCCGACCGGCGACGCGGTGCCGCTCGGCCAGGCGATCCGCATCAGCATCGACGCGGCGTGGGGCCTCATCACCATCGTCATCATCATCGGCGGCATTCTGCTCGGCATCTTCACCGCGATCGAAGCCGGCGCCATGGCCTGCGTCTGGGCCTTCTTCGTGACGATGTTCATATACCGCGACTATCGCTGGCGCGATCTGCCGGGGCTGGTGCATCGCACGCTCAAGACCGTGGCGATGGTGCTGACGCTAATCGCGATGGCGTCGAGCTTCGGCTACGTGATGGCGCTGATGCAGATGCCGGCGAAGATCACGGCCTTCTTCCTCACGCTGTCGGACAACAAATACATCATCCTGATGCTGATCAACGTGATGCTTTTGGTGCTCGGCTGCCTGATGGACATGGCGCCGCTGATCCTGATCTGCACGCCGATCTTGTTGCCGGTGGTGATGAAGCTCGGCGTCGATCCGGTGCATTTCGGCATGATCATGCTGCTCAATCTCGGTATCGGCCTGTTGACGCCGCCGGTCGGGTCGACGTTGTTCGTCGGCTGCGCGGTCGGCAAGGTCAAGATCGAGGACGTGATGCGCGGCATCTGGCCGTTCTACGGCGTACTGCTCGCGGTGCTGATGCTGGTCACCTTCGTGCCGGCGCTGTCGCTCTGGCTGCCGGCGCTGGTGATCAAGTAGCTAAAACGCCGACGCCAAATCCTTGGCGCCGGGCGCCTGCGCGCTCTTCGCCATCTTGCTTTCGATGTCGGCGAAGAGATTCGCGACAACGCCGGTGCGGCGCGCGACCGGATTGCGCTCGTAGCCCTGCGGCTGGAAGAAGTTCGCCGTCGGCACGCGCTCGCGCAAATCCTGCGGCATCGTCAGCATGTCGAAGCCGTTGCCGTCGCCGGTCAGGTTCATCAGTTCGAGTTCGGTCGCGGTCAGGGGTGTCGTGTAGCCCTTCGCACGCGCGAAGCGCAGCGAGTCGGCGAGTTTCTGCACCTGGAGCAAGGGCCCGAGGTCGATATCGAGCACCGCGGCGTGGATGCCCCAGCCGCCGACGGTGGTCTTCGCCAGTCTGTCCTGTTCGCTCCAACGGCTGGGCACCGAGCGCGCATAGGCAATCATGCGCGTGAGCGCCTCCACCTTGCGGTCCATCACGTGCTTGGCTTCGCCGCGCAGCGGCACCGCCTTCATGCGCAGCGCGGCAAGGTAGCGGTTGCCGAATTCGGCCAGCAGCGACACCGTGTTGGTGCTCAGCAGCTGGTTGTAGCCGAGCGCCGGCGAGATCGCGGCCACCCGCGTCGGCGTCACGCCGGCCTGAGTGTTGTAGGAGCCATTGCCGCCGGTCTCGAAGGCGTAGACGCCGATCACCTGCTCCTGGGTCAGGCCTGCGGCCAGGGCGGCGCGGGCATAGGCACGCTTGAAGTCCTTGTCGCTCTGCGGGAGGTCGGGCACGAAGCCGAACTGGTCCGCGGCGGCTTTAAGGAAATCGGCGAGGACCGGAATCGGCGGCCGCTCGCTCGGTGGCGGGGTGGGCGCCAGCGGATCGACCGGGCGCGGCGGCCCCGTGTAGACCGGCGGCTGCGTGAGTACGTAATCGTCCGCCGTGATGGGGAGGCGCTGACGCCGCTTCTCGTTGCGCAGCCGCCGCTTCGTGCTGATGGCGTCCCAGTAGGCGGACGCCACTTCCTCGTAGGCGCTGCGCGCCCGCTCATAGTGCGCGAGCTTGGTCTGATAGGCGGAAATGGCCGCCGGGCTGACCGGACTTTGCGCGAGGGCGGGCGGGGCGGCGAGCGCGATGGCGGCCAGGGTCAGACCGAGCAGGGTGGGGAAGCGAGGCGGGCGGAGCATGACCGGGCTCTTATCGGCGATTCGCCTCATTCGGCCACCCGCCGCCGGCGGCAAGGCCAGAAAACGCGGAACCCAAGTCGAAAAATCCAAGTCGAGGCGTCCTTTCCGCTGGGCAAGGCACGCGCCGCGCCTTTGCCCAATTGCAGCCTCTTGAAAAAGAAAAACGCGCCGCAAATGCGGCGCGCCACAGGCGGGGGATCAAGAAAATAGTCACTTGGCCGCGACCGTCGGTCGCGGATCGTTCAGCACTTAGCGAATCTGCGGCCCATTGCCGTCGGTGAGCACGACCGGACCACCGGCCTTGATCACCGTCGGATTCTGCGCCGTCATAATATCGGTACCGAGATTGAATTCGCGCGCGGAAATACCGATCACGGCGATCAGCAGCGCGGCGGCAAGTCCGACCACCACAATCTTGAGGTGGGTGGTCCGATCTGCGGTATACATCGACCAATTCATGGCAGCCTCCAAGGTCACGCCTCTTCGTCGGCTCGGCCTTGCGGAAGGTTCAATTTTCCCGCGTTCATCGCTTCTCGAATAGGTAACGTAAGTGGGCTGCCACAGTTCCGCATGTGTCATCACGGAACGTTGAAAACGCTTGATCCATCGGGCTTAAATCGAATAGCCGCGCTGCGGCGCGATAATCAGAAGTAGGTACTCCGAGTGTAAATGCGCAGCCGGATCAATGGCTCCGGCGGCGCGGCGAAATCGATTGACGAGCATCGCAAGTCAGCCCGGGCGCGCGCATAGGCGCGAAGATCACGCCGCTTTCCTTTTCGGCTTCTTCAGCGGGTAGCGCTCGCTCTCATAGAGCGACCGGATGTCCTGGTGTCCGAGGCGGCGCTCATCGATCTCGATTGTGGCGCCGAGCAGAAGCGCCTCCGGCAGCTCTTCCATGGCGAAACGGATGGCGTCGGCTGCGCTGTCGAAGCGGCGATATTTAATCTTGCTTGCGATTTTGCGATTGCGCGAGGGGAACAGCTCCGCCGGCGCGGCGTAATCGAATTGGTCCACGTTCGAACTCCCAATATTGTCGGGTCAAAGCCGAATGATTTGAAACGACTGGCCTCTATATGGGCATTCCGACCGAATTTTTACAGGGCAAGATACCGGGGCTGCCACAACAGCGTGCACTCCGCGCGATATTCGCCTCGACCGGATGCACGCCCTCCTGTACCCTGAAAAGCGCTGAGGTTGGGCCGTCTTGGCCGGGGATTACGCAGCATTTGCGTAAAAGGCGCGGGGGTTCAACTGATGCTTCGTCCGGGCGACGGCTCCGCAGCCGGCTTGTTCCATTTCGTGATGATCAAGCCGACGCATTACGACGACGACGGCTATCCGATCCAATGGCTGCGGTCGGCCATCCCCTCCAACACGCTCGCCTGTCTCAACGCGCTCGCCGAAGATGCAGCGCATCGCGAGGTGCTCGGCGCCGGCGTCGAGATGCGCCTGCATACCTACGACGAGACCAACCGGCGTGTGCGGCCGGACAAGATCATCCGCCTGATCCGCCGCGAAGGCGGCCGCGTCCTGATCGGCCTTGTCGGGGTGCAGTCGAACCAGTTTTCCCGCGCGGTCGATCTGGCGCGGCCGTTCCTTAAGGCCGGCTTCCCGGTGTGCATTGGCGGGTTCCATGTCTCGGGCTGCATCGCCATGCTGCCCGAGTTGCCGGCCGACATCAAAGCGGCGCAGGCCATGGGCATCTCGTTCTTCGCCGGCGAGGCCGAGGAACGTCGGCTTGATGACGTGCTGCGCGACGCCTACAACGGCGCGCTCAAGCCGCTCTACAACCACATGGACAACCTGCCGGCGCTGGCCGGCGAGCCGCCGCCGTTCCTGCCGCGCAAGCACGTGAGCCGCACCTCCGGCTCGCTCTCGAGCATCGATCTCGGCCGCGGCTGTCCCTACCAGTGCTCGTTCTGCACCATCATCAACGTGCAGGGGCGCAAGAGCCGCATCCGCTCCGCCGACGATCTGGAAAAGATCGTGCGCGAGAACTACGCCGAGGGCATCAAGCGATTCTTCATCACCGACGACAACTTCGCCCGCAACAAGGACTGGGAGCCGCTGTTCGACCGCATGATCCAGATGCGGGAGAAAGAGAAGATGAATATCGGCTTCACCATCCAGGTCGATACGCTCTGCCACAAGATCCCGGGCTTCATCGAGAAGGCGTCGCGCGCCGGCGTGCGGCGCGTCTTCATCGGGCTGGAGAACATCA
>DASXOK010000519.1:0-2060 GCA_036494425.1 Pseudolabrys sp. | reverse complement strand
GTATGCGGCCAGTCGCTGCCCCAGACACACCGGTCTGCTGCCGCGGACAGAATGGCCGTGAGCCAGGCCGGGTCGGGCCGTGTGGCCAGCGCGTCCTTGCTCGAGCGGTAAGGCGCCGAGAGTTTGATCCAGACATGCGGCAAACGCAGCAGATCGAGCAGTGCCCTGCCCTCGGACTGCGCGGGCGTGAAGCCCGCATAGAGCCCATAATGATCGAGGACGACCGGAGCTTTGGCCGACGCGAGCAGCGCGGCATTTTCGGCGACCATCGCCAACGGCGCGATCACTTCGACATGCCAATTGACCGCACGCGCTTGCGCCTCGGTCGTTTTGAAACGCACATCGAGCGGTGCTTTCGCACCGAGCGGCGTATAGAGATTGATGCGCAGACCGCGCACCCCGCGCCGGTGGAAATCGGCAAGCACATCGGAAGACACCGTCGGATCGACGACCGCTACTCCGCGGCCACAGTCACCAAGACGGTCCAGGATTTCCAGCAGCAGCGAATTGTCGGTGCCGTAGAAGCTCGGCTGCACGATCACGAAGCGGCGGATGTCGCGCGCGGCGGCCCGGTGTTCGAGATCGTCAAGGCTCGCGATGTCGGCGAGATAGGTCCGCTCAGCGACCTGCGGATAGCGGTCGGCCGCGCCGACGACATGGACGTGGCTGTCGCAACGTGTGCTCACGCGCCCGCGAGGCGCGACGCCAACGCCTCTCCGGTTTCGCGGGTGCCCAATTTGCCGCCGATGTCGGCGGTCGTTTCATTGGCGGCGACCGCAGCCTCAACGCTGCGCTCGATCGCCGTCGCCGCGCTCTCGAACGCTTTCGCTTTGCGCCGACGCCCATGCCAGGCAAGCAGCATGGCGGCCGACAGGATCAGCGACAGCGGATTCGCGACGTTCTTGCCGGCGATATCGGGGGCGGAGCCGTGCGCCGCCTGCGCCATCGCATGATCGGCGCCGGCATTGAGGGAGGCGGCAAGGCCGAGGCTGCCGGACAACTCGGCGGTGAGATCGGACAGAATGTCGCCAAACATGTTCGTTGTGACGATGACGTCGAAGCGCTGCGGGTGACGCACGACATGCGCCATCATGGCGTCAACGATCACCTCGTCGAGTGCGACGTCCGGAAACTCGCGCGCGACCTTGTTGCACTCCTCGATGAATATCCCGTCCGTCACCTTAAGCACATTGGCCTTGTGCACCATGGTCACGTGCTTGCGCCGCCCTTGCGCCAATTCGAACGCGGCACGGGCGATGCGCTCGCAGCAGGAGCGCGTGATGCGGCGCAACGCGATTCCCACGTCCTTGGTCAGCAGCACCTCGCCGCTGCCCTGCTCCATGTTGCGATCGGCGTAGAAGCCTTCGGTGTTCTCGCGTGCGACAACCAGATCAAATTCGCCGCAGCGCAGTGGGAACCCGGCATAAGTCCGCGCGGGCCGGATGTTGGCGAACAGGTCCAGGCTCTTGCGCAACATCATCGAGGGATTGATTTCGCCTCGCGAAGGATCCTTGAACTCGTAGGTGGCGGTCGGCCCCAGAACGATCCCGTCGGCCTTGCGCGCCTTCTCGACGATGTCGGGATGGATGGTATGGCCACGCGCCTTCAGGCCGGCGTGTCCAACAGGCTCCTCATCGAATTGAAGATCGAGACCGAACCGATCCGACGCCGCGCGCAGAACCGCCAGAGTGCCTGCGGTGATCTCAGGGCCGATGCCGTCACCGGCAAGAACAAGAAGGTGCATTTGGGAACTTCTGGTCCGTAAGGCGGGCGGCCATTCTCCTCAATTCTCGCACAAAGAAAAGGGCCGCCTTGCGGGCGGCCCTTTCGATGTCGTGGCTATGAGCCTTTTGATTACTCGGCCGCTGGCAGAGCGGCCGGAGCCTCTTCCGGCTTGGCCGCGGCCTTGGCCGCGTCCCTTTCCCGCTCCTCCAGGATGAGCGCGTCGCGCTTGGTCGCAACCTCGCGCAGATCGTTCATCATGGCGCCGGTGCCGGCCGGGATCAGGCGGCCGACGATGACGTTCTCCTTGAGACCGTCGAGCGTATCCGCCTTGCCGT
>DASXOK010000518.1:0-11537 GCA_036494425.1 Pseudolabrys sp. | reverse complement strand
GCCACCATCATGCGGCCGTCGATCATGTTCGGGCCGGAAGACGACTTCTTCAACCGCTTCGCGTCGCTGGCGCGCATGGCGCCGGCGCTGCCGCTGATCGGCGGCGGGGCGACACGCTTCCAGCCGGTCTTCGTCGGCGATGTCGCGACCGCGATTGCCGACGCAGTGGATGGCAAGACGCGCGCCGGCACGACCTACGAACTCGGCGGGCCGGAAGTCCGCACCTTCAAGGAGCTGATGCAGTACGTGCTGGCGACGATTGAGCGCAAGCGTCTGCTGGTGCCGCTGCCGTTTTTTGCCGCCAAACTGCAGGCGAGCATCCTGCAATTCGCGCCGACGCCGCCGCTGACGCCCGACCAGGTCGAGATGCTGCGCAGCGACAATGTCGTGTCGGAAGCGGCGAAGGCGCAGGGCCGCACGCTGCAAGGCCTCGGAATCGAGCCGGATTCGATCGAGGCGATCGTGCCGTCGTATCTCTGGCGCTTCCGCAAGACCGGCCAATTCCGCAGCCGGCTGGCGTAGGGGCACCGCCTCTCCACGTCATGGCCGGGACAAGCCCGGAGCAAGGTGCGCAGCCAGCGCCAACCTCACAAAATATAAATCGCATAAATCCCGACGCTGCCGAGGATGATGCGCCACCAGGCGAACAGCGCGAAAGTGTGGCGCTGCACGTAGCCCAGGAACGTCTTCACCACGATCCATCCGAAGATGAACGAGAAGATGAAACCGACGGCGGTGACCATGAGATTGCCGCCGAGCGCGAGCTCGCTGCGGCTCTTGTACATCTCGTAGGCGAAGGCGCCGATCATGGTCGGCATCGCCAGCCAGAACGAGAACTCCGCCGCTGCGCGCCGGTCGGCGCCGAACAGCATGGCGCCGACGATCGTGGCGCCGGCCCGCGACACGCCGGGGATCATCGAGATGCACTGGATGATGCCGATGCCGAGATAGACCAGCAGCGGCAAGTCGGTCGCGTCGTGGTAGCGCGCTTTCAGGTTCATGCGGTCGACCGCCAGCAGCACGAAGCCGCCGACGATCAGCGAGATGCAGACGACGCGAATATCGAACAGCGCCGACTTGATGAAGCCGTAGGCGAGCGCGCCGACCACCGCCGCCGGCAGGAAGGCGAGCAGCACGCCGATGATGAAGCGCGCCGCCGCCCACTGCGTGAACATGCTCGTGGCCAGCGCCCAGATGCGGCCGAAATATATGGTCAGCAGCGCCAGGATCGCGCCGAGCTGGATCAGCACCGCGAAGGACTTGCCGAAAGCGTCGTCGCCCCAGCCGAACACATGCTCCATGAGCAGGAGATGTCCGGTCGAGGACACCGGCAAATATTCGGTGAGGCCCTCGACCAGGCCGAGGACGGCGGCCTTGATCAGGTCGATATGGGCCGGGCTCAATCCTTCCACGGCCGCCTTGATCGCATCGAAACTCATGAGGGATTAGCTCCGGAGACGTCGCTGGCGCTGAAGACCGTGGCGATTCGTGCGGTTCCAGCACCTTGGTGGCGTAAGAGCCCGATCCAGGCAACTCAAAAAGGCGACTTTAAAAAGGTATGGCGCTGCCGGATTGCTCCGATGGAGCCTCTTCCTATAGTGCATCCGTTCAAAGTGCATCGACGATTCGGTCGTAGCGGCCGTCGCCGCGTAGTAGTCCGGGGCCCATGCTGACGCTGTTCCAACATCCGCTCAGTCCATTGTCGCGCTATGTGCGGCTGATCCTCAACGAATACGGCGTCGAGGTGCGTCTGGTCGAGGAGCGATTCTGGGAGCGGCGTGAAGAATTCCTGTTGCTGAACCCCGCTGGCGAGATCCCGGTGCTGGTCAGCGAGGGCCTGCCGGCCGTGCCCGGCGCGTCCATCATCGCCGAGTTCATCGAGGAGAGCCTTCCGCCTGATGGCACCGACCGCCTGTTGCCCCACGCGCCCGGCGAGCGGGTCGAGGTGCGGCGGCTGGCCGCATGGTTCAACGACAAATTCCATACCGAGGTCAGCGCCCCGCTGGTCACCGAGCGTGTGTTCAAGCGGCACATGACGCGCGACCAGGGCGGCGGATCGCCCGACACCGACCTCCTGCGCGCGGCGCGCCACAATATCCGCTATCATCTCGCCTATATCGGATGGCTGGTGCAGACGCGCGATTGGCTCGCCGGCGATCGCCTGAGCTTGGCGGATCTCGCCGCCGCGGCGCATCTTTCATCAATCGATTATCTGGGCGAAGTGCCGTGGAGCGAAGACGAAGCCGCCAAGAACTGGTACGCGCGGGTGAAGTCGCGGCCCTCGTTCCGTCCGATCCTGGCCGACACGCTGGCCGGCGTCCCGGCGTCGCAGACCTACGCCGACCTGGATTTCTGACCTCGCCAGACACCATCAAGAGCGAACTGGTCGAGCAGGCGCTAACGCGCGGCTTCGACTGCCTTGGCGTGACGCAGCCGGACGCGGTCCCGGAAGCCAAGGCGCGGCTCGAGCGATTCCTCACCGACGGCGCGCACGGCGATATGATCTGGCTCGCGACCACCGCCGAGCGCCGCGCCTCGCCGCTGGCACTGTGGCCGGACGTGCGCTCGGTGATCATGCTGGGCATGAACTACGGGCCCGACGAAGACCCGCTCGCCGTGTTGCGCGAGCGCACGCGCGCGGCGATCTCCGTCTACGCCAAGGGAGACGACTATCACGATCTCATCAAGGCACGGCTGAAGGATCTCGCGCGCTGGCTCATCGCGCAGGCCGGCGGCGACGTGAAGGTCTTCGTCGATACCGCGGCGGTGATGGAGAAACCGCTCGCTGCCAGCGCCGGACTCGGTTGGCAGGGCAAGCACACCAACATGGTCTCGCGCCAGTTCGGCTCGTGGCTCTTCCTCGGCTCGATCTTCACCACGCTCGATCTGCCGGCCGATGTCGCACCCGACGATAGCTGCGGCACCTGCCGTGCCTGTCTCGATGCCTGCCCGACCGCCGCCTTTCCCGAACCCTATCGGCTCGATGCGCGGCGCTGCATCTCGTATCTCACCATCGAGCACAAAGGTCCGATCCCGCGCGAATTTCGCGCGCTGATGGGCAATCGCATCTACGGCTGCGACGATTGCCTCGCCGTCTGTCCGTGGAACAAGTTCGCGGTGGCCGGACGCGAAGCCAAGCTGGCCGCGCGCGAAACGCTGCGTGCACCGACGCTCGCAGAGCTGGCGCGGCTCGACGACGCGCAATTCCGCGCGCTGTTCTCCAAGAGCCCAATCAAGCGCACCGGCCGCGACCGCTTCGTGCGCAATGTGCTTATTGCGATCGGAAATTCTGGCGACGCCGCGCTCGCTATGGAAGCCAAGCGGCGTCTCGACGACGCCTCGCCGCTCGTGCGCGGCGCGGCGGTGTGGGCGTTGAGCAGGCTGATGCCGAGAGATGAGTTTGAGATACTCGCGCTGCATCGCAGTGATGACGATGCGCTTGTTATGGAAGAGTGGCGCGGCGCACTTACGTGACTCGTGTCCCGGGCGCAGCGCAGCGGGGAGCGAAGCGAAACGGTGCGCTGCAGACCCGGGACCGCACGAGAGTCAAAATCCGTTACGGCCCCGGATCAGCAGCGCAGCACTTCGCTGACGCTACGTGCTGCGCAGCATCCGGGGCACGATGCCCTCAAAACTCCTTCACCGCCGACGTCAGCCGCTCGAGGTCCTCTGGCCGCGACAAACGGTGATCGCCGTCCTTGATCAGCGTCAACACCACGTCATCGCGCGAGAAGCGCGACACCAGATCGACCGCGTGCCGCCACGGCACGTCGGGGTCCTGCACGCCCTGAAGGATGTGCACCGGACAACCCGTCTCGATCAGACCACCGAGCAGGAGATGCTTGCGCCCCTCCTCGATCAGCTCCTTGGTGATCGGATAGCCCTCGTCGGAATACTCCGACGGCCGCGTCCAAAAACCCTTCTCCTCGATCTCGCGTTTGATCTCCTTGGAGAACTGCTTCCACATCAGCACTTCGGTGAAATCCACCGCCGGCGCGATCAGCACCATGCCGGCAATCGCCGGGGCGCCCTTGATCTCACGCAGCGCCCGCGCCAACAGCAGCGCCAGCCAGCCGCCCATCGACGAGCCGACCACGACCTGCGGTCCGCGTGCAAATTGCCGGAAGATTGCGATGCTTTCTTCGAGCCAGCGGCCGATGGTGCCGTCGGTAAAGGCGCCGCTTGACTCGCCGTGGCTGGAATAATCGAAGCGCACGCAGGCGCGGCCGTTCATCTCGGCCCACAAGTCGAGCGCCACGGCCTTGGTTCCCTTCATGTCGGATTTGAAGCCGCCGAGCCAAAACAGCCCAGGTTCCGGGCCTTCGCTCTTGCTCTCGCGAACCCGCACGGCGATTGTCCGAGATGGCGGGGGTGATTCTATCGTCAGCGATGTGAGGTGGGCTTCGCTCATGGGGCGTAGGGGCTCATTGGGGATGGATGCAGTGGCGGCACCTTCTGGCCGCAAGCACCCCTCGTGCGCAAGGGGGCCGGTATGACCGTGCATGTCGCCCTCCGCGCCAAGCCGCGTTCGCTCGCCGGCGCCACCATCCTCCAGCTCGTGCCGTCGTTGCGCGACGATCCGGCCGGACACGCCGCCGTCGACATCGCCATGACACTGCTGCAATCGGGCGCTCGCGCCATCGTCGCCGGGGACGGCGGCCCGCTGGTCGGTGATTTGCGTGCCTTCGGCGGCGAATGGCTGCCGATGCCAAACGACACGATTAACCCGCTGCACCTCAAGCGTAACGCGGGCCAGATCGCGAATCTCATCGCCAGTGAACGCGTCGACATCGTGCATGCGCAGAGCGCCGGCGCCGCCTGGAGCGCGCTGCAGGCGACCCACAAACAGCCTGTGTTCCTGGTGACCTCGTTTCCCGACCGGCTCGCCGCCGATGCCTGGCCTGGCAGCGTGTTCCGCGCCTCGCTGGCGCGCGGCAACCGGGTGATCGCGCCCTCGAGCTACGTCTCGCGCGCCATGATCGAGCGCTATCGCATCCCGCCCGACCGCATCGCGGTGATCCCGCGCGCGGTGGACACAGCGACCTTTAATCCGGCGGCCATCAGCTCGGACCGGATCGCGTCCATGCGCCGCGTCTTTGGCGTCCTGCCGCACGTGCGCGTGGTGCTCGTCTGGGGACGCATTGCGCCGTGGAACGGGCAGATGAGCATGGTCGATGCCGCCCGTCTGCTCGTGGCGAACGGCGACCGCAACATCGCTTTCGTCTTCGCCGGCGATGACCGCGCGCAGCCGCGCTATGCACGCGCCCTGCGCCGACGCGCCGAAATGCACGGCATCGATACGCTTTGCCGATTCACCGGCCATTGCGCCGATATGCCGGGCGCGATCGCCGCCGCCGATGTGGTGGTCGTACCCTCGCTGACGCCGCCGCTGTCGGGCCGCGCCGTGGCCGAGGCGCAGGCGGTCGGCCGTCCTGTGATCACCACGACCATCGGCATGCTGCCGGAAAACCTGCTGGCGCCGCCGCGCATGCGCGAGGAACTGCGCACCGGCTGGGTGGTGCGGCCGGGCAATGCCGGGGAACTCGCGCGCGCGGTGGGCGCTGCCTTCAAGCTCGACACCACCGCCTACGAGGCGCTGGGCGCGCGCGCCCGCCAATTCGCCGAGTTTGCGTTTTCCCCGCACAGCGTTGCCGAAGCCATTCGCGGGGTTTATACGTCGGTATTGGCGCGGGACGCCTAAGTTAAAAGGTTACGGGATATCGCTCGGAACGCATTGCCAAATTTCGCACGCGGTGCGGACGAAACAATGGCGCGAGGCGCGCAGCGCATCAACGCCACGTTAGCCTTCGCCGGTATTCAAGTTATGAGGGCGTGACTTGATGTCGAGTTTGTCCGCGTCGGATAAGCAGGTTGGCGAAGCCCGCATGTCGGCAGCGCGCCGCGACATGCTCGGCGCGAACGCCGCGACCGGTCCGATGCGCGTGCTGATCGTCGCGCCGACGCTCGATGGCGGCGCGGCTGACGCCGGCGCCGTCGAGCTCACACGCATTCTCAGCGCAGCCGGCCATCAGGCCATCGTGGTGTCGCGCGCCGGCCGTCTGGTCCCCGATGTCACGGCCGCGGGCGGTGAATTCACCGCCCTCGACGTCTCCAGCAACAATCCGGTGGTGATGCTGCGCAATGCCGCCGTGCTGATGCGACTGGCGCGCGAGCGCAATTGCGATGTTATTCACGCGCTCGCCCGCGCCGGCGCCTGGAGCGCCTTCATCGCGGCGCGCCTGCGCGGCATCCCCTTCGTGACGAGCTGGTACAAAGGTTTTCGCGACCAGAACATCTTCAAGCATGTCTACAACGGCATCATGGCGCGCGGCGATCGCGTCATCGCCTTGAGCGAACAGATCGCGCAGCTCATCAACGACCGCTACGGCACGCCGTGGAGCAAGATCGCGGTGGTACCGTGCAGCGTCGATATCGAGCGCTTCGATGTCGCGCATGTCGGCCATGACCGCGTCGCCGCGATCCGCGATGCCTGGGGCATCAAGCGGGAAACGAAAGTCATCCTCATCATCGGCCGCATCCTGCGCCGCAAAGGCCACGACGTTGTCGTGAAAGCGGTGAAGCGGCTGAAGGAGATGGGTCTGAAAGACTTCCTCTGCGTCTTCGTCGGCGAAGATCGCGGCCGCACGCATTACACTGGTGAGCTCTGGGACCTGGTGCTGACCACCGGCACCATGGACGTGATCCGCATGGCGGCGCCGGTGAGCGACATGCCGGCGGCCTACGCCGCGGCTTCGGTCGTCGTCTCGGCGGCGGTGCAGCCCGAGGGCGTGCAGCGGGCGCTCCTCGAGGCGCAGGCCATGGCGCGGCCGGTCATCATCTCCGACATCAGCGCCGGCGCCGACGTGGTGCTCACCGCGCCGGCTGTGCCGGAGAGCCGCATCGCGGGCCTGCGCTTCCATTCCGGCGACGACGCAGCCTTGGCGGCCTCGCTACTGCGGCTTTTCTCGATGCCGGAACCCAACCGCGCCACCATCGGCCTGCGCGGCCGCGACTGGGTGCGCGGGCATTTTAATACCGAGACGGTAGCGGAGCAGACCCTCCGCCTCTACGCCGAGATCGCCGGGCGTACCCCGATCCCGGCGCCGGTCACCCGGTTGCGGCAAAATGAGAACAATTAGAATAATTTGACCGCAAAAACGCCTCTTATGGCGTCGGGACGCACGGAACCGCGTTGACTTATTCGCGGTTTCTACCAATCTTCCCCCTTACCGAGGCGGGCCAGGCCCGCCTTCAGGTTTGTCGCAACAGCACAGGAGAAATCACATTCGTCGTCCGATGAAGTCCGCGCTGCCCGTTCAGAAAGACGGCCCGCGCATCAACGAGGAGATCCGCGTCCGCGAGGTCCAGCTTATCGATGCCACTGGTCACAACCATGGCCCTACACCGATCCTGACCGCGCTGGAGATGGCGCAGGCTGCGGGGCTTGATCTGGTCGAGATCGCCCCGAACTCCGCGCCGCCCGTCGCCAAGCTCCTGGACTACGGCAAATACAAGTACCAGGCGCAGAAGAAGGCGGCCGAAGCCCGCAAGAAACAGCACGTCGTCGAGATCAAGGAGATCAAGCTCCGCCCGATGATCGACGACCACGACTACGACGTGAAGATGCGCTCGATGAAGCGGTTCTTCGAGGAAGGCGACAAGGTCAAGATCACCTTGCGCTTCCGCGGCCGCGAAATGGCGCACCAGGAGCTTGGCTTCCAGCTCTTGAACCGGGTGAAGGCCGATACCGGGCCGATCGCCAAGGTCGAGTCGGAGCCGCGCTTCGAAGGCCGTCAGATGGTCATGGTCCTGGCCCCGCGATAACCACAAGCGGTTTGTGAAAGCCGACGCGCCGCAAGCGGAGCCCGCCTGCGGCGCTTTGTCGTTTCACAATGGCGCCCTCGACGCTCAGAGCGGGGACGTGACGGCCGAAAGCCGCGGCACCCGCTCGGCGCGCGCCCGCTTGCGGACCGCCGGCCCGAAGCTGCCGAGGACATTGGCGCTGACATTCCAGAGCTTGTTCGCGCCGCTGACCACCGAAACCAGCTTCTGAATCGGTTGCCGGTCGATCTCGGCCTGCGGGCGAGAGATGAACAGGTTCGCGTGATAGAGGCCGTCGGTCTCGCATCCGTAGGAGTCGACGCCGCGCGCTTCCACCGCGCGGATGGTCGCCTCCATTTCCTCGCGGTTGGCGAACCGGCGCTGCACGAAGGTCGCGCTTTCATAGAGCTCGGTCACGAGCCCCCGCGCGGCAAGCGTGGCGACGATCTCGTCGTAAGGGAACATGCGCAGCACAAACGAGGCCACCCAAGGGGCGCGTGGGCCGCGCATCACGTCGGCCAGCCGCTTGAACGTCTTCTGCGTGACGTAGCCGACGCAGCCGGTCGAGACGATGATGTCGACGCCGGTCAGCAGGTCCGCCTCTTCCGCGGTCGGGTCGCGGTTTTCCAGATCGATGGCAAGCCCGCGGTCGAGGATGCCGCAGCCTTCGGCGTAGCGGATGGCGTTCTCGGAAATGTCGAGGCCGATGACGCGCACGTCGGGATGCTTCGGCCAGGCACGGTAATAGGCTGTATCGAGCGACAGCATCCCGTCGCTGCCGAGCGATTGCAGGGCCGGCGCCGTATAGCGCTGGCGAAGCTGCTCGTAGCCGACGGCATATTTCATCAGGGCGCCATTGATGGCGTAGGAGCAGCCGAGATCGAGCACGGTAACCGGCCCGTCCTGCTGCCCGCGGCGGCGACGGATCAACTGGCGGAAGATCGGCTGGGCAAGATGAGGGATAATGTAGTCAAGCTGACCTAAGTATTTAAAGTACTCTCTTGGATCTTTTGATGTATAGAGATCTGAAAAATCCATCTTAGCTTGGTTCAATTCAGAATAGCTGACCGCTTTATTCATTGAAACAGTTCTCCTTCCGCGTGTGGATTCGGACACCCCTTGATGGAATTTGTTGATTATACGAATTTTATAGCCTGCATCGGCCAAGCCCGCAACCCGATAATACCTAGGGAACCGTGACGATTAGTCCGACTTTTGGCCCTTGCGCCCGGCTGAGGCCTTGCGCAGGGCGCCCCGGTGCTGCGCGCAGTCAGTTGTCAACAGGATGCGTCTCTGCCATAACGCCGCCCTTCGTCGCCCGGCCAGTCAGGGCTGCCGTGGCGGCGATTACCGCTCAATTCCGAGCACCCGCTTGAGGTCTTTTCGGCCCCGAGCACGTCCAGGCCGTGCGGGCTAAGGCCCGATGTCGCGCCGATGAGGAGAGCAAAATGCCCAAGTTGAAGACCAAGTCGGGCGCTAAAAAGCGCTTCAAGATCACTGCCCAGGGCAAGGTGAAGTACCAGCAGTCGGGCAAACGCCACGGCATGATCAAGCGGACCACCAAGACGATCCGCGAGCATCGCGGCACGGCAGTGCTGTTCAAGACCGACGGCGACAACATCAAGAAATACTGGCTGCCGAACGGCTGACCCAGGTTTCTGAATGCCGCACGCTCGCGCGCGGCTGTCCCCGTATCAACGTTTGCAAGATTAGCTCAGGAGATTTCACATGGCCCGCGTCAAACGTGGCGTCACCGCTCACGCCAAGCACAAGAAAGTTCTCAAGGCCGCCAAGGGCTATTACGGCCGCCGCAAGAACACCATCCGCACCGCCAAGCAGGCCGTCGAGAAGGCCGGGCAATATGCCTTTCGCGACCGCAAGCGCAAGAAACGCACCTTCCGCGCGCTCTGGATTCAGCGGCTGAACGCCGCAGTGCGTCCATTCGGCCTCACCTATAGCCGATTTATCGACGGTCTCTCCAAGTCGGGCGTGATGGTCGACCGCAAGGTGCTGTCGGATCTCGCGATCCACGAGCCGGCGGCGTTCCAGGCGATTGCCGAGAAGGCCAAGGCCGCGCTCGCGGCCTAGCGTCTCGCCTTCAATACCCGCCGGGAATAGCGCTGGGCGACCTCCGCCCGGCAGAACGCCGTGAACGAGATGTACATGGTGCCGGACTGGTTCCGGTATTTCCGGTCGCAGACGCCGAGCTCGCACTTGTAGGCCGCCTTTTGCGGCGGCTTGAGGCCGGAGAGGAAGTCGCTCTCGCATTTCTTCTCCACGGCGTCGCCCAACTGACTATCGGCGCCGGAGCCGAGCGCGCAGTCCTTGAACAGATTCATGGCACGCTCGCAGCTCGGCGTTTTGTTGATGGCATCGACGATCTCGTCGATGGTCATGGACTTTTCGAGACACACCGCGGCGAACGCCGGGGCCGCGGCGAACGAACAAAGAATGGCAAGGGCGGCCGTACCGGGTCGCAAACGCATCACGTGCTCCTTCTGGTCAATCCTGGGTCAGGACGCGCGAGAAAAGGGTTCAATGACCGCGTGGTCTTCGTCGCTGATTTGAGGGCTTTTTGCTTGACGTTTTGGCCCTCCCGCAGCCACAAACGGCCGCCCGCTTCAAGCAGGAAATGACCGTGTCCGATCTCACCACCCTCGAACAGAAAATCCTCGCAGAAATCGCCGCCGCCGGCGATGAAGCAGCCCTCGAAGCCGTCCGCGTCGCAGCGCTCGGCAAGAAGGGCTCGATCTCCGCGCTGCTTGCGACGCTCGGCAAAATGTCGCCGGACGAGCGCAAAACGCAAGGTGCGGCCATCAATCTGGCCAAGGACAAGGTCACGCAGGCGCTCGCCGAACGGCGCGACGTGCTGAAGTCGGCCGCGCTCGATGCGCGGCTGGCCAGCGAGACCATTGACGTCACCCTGCCGCTGCGGGAGACGGCCGCCGAAGTCGGCCGCATCCATCCGCTGAGCCAGGTCTGGGACGAGCTCACCGCGATCTTCGCCGACATGGGCTTTTCGATCGCCGAGGGGCCGGACATCGAGACTGACGACTACAACTTCACCAAGCTGAACTTCCCGATCGGCCATCCCGCGCGCGAGATGCACGACACGTTCTTCTTCAATCCGAAGGAGGACGGCTCGCGCATGCTGTTGCGCACGCACACCTCGCCGGTGCAGGTGCGCACCATGCTGACGCAAAAGCCGCCGATCCGCGTGGTCTGTCCGGGCCGCACCTACCGCATCGATTCTGACGCGACGCATACGCCGCAATTCCACCAAGTCGAGGGCCTCGTCATCGACAAGGGCTCGCATCTCGGCCACCTCAAATGGATCCTGCACGAGTTCTGCAAGGCGTTCTTCGAGGTCGATCACATCAACATGCGCTTCCGGCCGTCGTTCTTCCCGTTCACCGAGCCGTCGCTCGAAGTCGACATCCAGTGCCGGCGCGACCAGGGCGAGATCCGCTTCGGCGAAGGCGAGGACTGGCTGGAAATCTTGGGCTGCGGCATGGTGCATCCGAACGTGCTGCGCGCCTGCGGAATCGATCCCGACGAGTATCAGGGCTTCGCCTGGGGCATGGGCATCGACCGTATCGCAATGCTGAAATACGGCATGTCCGACCTGCGGCAGCTGTTCGAAAGCGACGTGCGCTGGCTCAGCCACTACGGTTTCAAACCACTCGATATCCCGACGCTCGCGGGAGGGCTGAGTT